>NZ_JBHXEM010000116.1:0-11827 GCF_042724755.1 Kitasatospora sp. NPDC127067
CCGCTGCGCAGCGCCGTGCCGCCCAGGCCCTCGCCCGGGGGCGAGCCGTCGGCGGGCCGCGGCGCCCGGCCCGGCCCGGCGGGCGCCGCCGGTCCGGCCGAGGGGGCCGCCATCGGCCCGCGCGGATAGTTCTGGAAGACCATCAGGGTGTCGAAGACCGCGCCGGGACCGCCGGCGCGCTGGATCTCCGGCAGGCTCAGCTGCTGGTGGTCGAGCAGGGCGGTCTGCTGGTCCTGCAGCGCCGCCATGGCCCGGCGGAAGGGCAGGGCCGGGTCCAGCGGCACCCGCACCGGCACGGTGTTGATGAACAGCCCGACCATCCGGTCCGCCTGCGGCACCTCGGCGGGCCGGCCGGAGACGGTCGCGCCGAAGACGGTGTCCAGCCGGCCGGACAGCTTGCCCACCAGCAGCGCCCAGGCGACCTGGAAGACCCGGTTGAAGGTGACCCCGGCGGAGCGCGCCGTCTCCCGCAGCCGCTCGGCGAGGTCGTCGCCGAGCCGCTCGACCACGTGCCGCAGCATCACCGGCGGGCCGCCGCGGTCGGCCGGGCCCACCAGGGTGGGCTCCTCCGTCCCGGCCAGCATCGCGCGCCAGGCCGCGCGCGAGGCGTCGGTGTCCCGGCGCACCAGCCAGGCGAGGTAGTCGCGGTACTGCGGCACCTTGGGGAGCACCGAGGCGTCGCCGCCGTTGCCGTAGACCTCCCACAGCTCGCCGAACAGGATCGGCAGCGACCAGCCGTCCATCAGGATGTGGTGCATCGTCACCACCATCCGGTGGCGGCCGGGGCCGGCGCGCAGCAGCAGCACCCGCAGCAGCGGCGGCACGCCGAGGTCGAAGCGCCGCGCGTCGACCTCGGCCAGGCGCGCGGCCTCCCGCTCGGCCTCCTCCTCGCCCAGCCCGCCGAGGTCGGCGTACGTCCAGGGGATCCGCACGCCCCTGGCGATCACCTGGACGGTGTCGCCGGACGCGCGCGAGCGGAAGGCGGCGCGCAGGCTCGCGTGCCGGTCCAGCACCGCCTGCCAGGACGCCTCCAGCACCTCGGGGCGCAGGTCCCCGTCGAGGTTGAGGATCCGCTGCCCCACGTACACGTCCCGGGGCGCGTCCTGGTCGTACGAGGCGTGGAACAGCAGTCCCTCCTGCAGCGGGGAAAGCGGCCACACGTCCTCGACCGTCAACTGGCTCATCGTGCTCTCCGTTCGGGTCGGCCGGGCTCGGGCGCCGTCTGGGGCGGCGGCAGCCGGCGCAGGGGCCCTCCGCCGCGCGGCAGCGGGGGCAGGTCGCCGTAGCCGTTCGCCGAGTGCTGCTCGGCTTCCGGGCGCGGCGCGGGCGGTTCGGCGAACTGGGTGCGGTAGAGCTCCGCGTACAGGCCGTCGGCGTCGACGAGGTCGGTGTGCCGGCCGCGTTCGACCACGCGCCCGTCCTGGACCACGAGGATCTGGTCGGCCTCGCGGACGGTGGACAGGCGGTGGGCGATCACCAGGGCGGTGCGGCCGGCCAGGGCGGTCCACAGCGCCTTCTGCAGGGCCGCCTCGGACTCGGAGTCCAGGTGGGCGGTGGCCTCGTCGAGCACGACCACGGTCGGTTTCTTGAGCAGCAGCCGGGCGATCGACAGGCGCTGCTTCTCGCCGCCGGAGAAGCGGTAGCCGCGGTCGCCCACGACGGTGTCGAGCCCGTCGGGCAGCGCGGAGACCAGGTCCCAGACCTGCGCGGCCCGGCAGGCCTCGACGAGCTGCGTCTCGGTGGCGTCCGGCTCGGCGTAGAGCAGGTTGGCGCGGATGGTGTCGTGGAACATGTGCGCGTCCTGGGTCACCATGCCGACGGTGTCGTGCAGCGAGGCCAGGGACAGGTCGCGCACGTCGTGGCCGCCGATCCGCACGGTGCCCGCGGTGGGTTCGTAGAGCCGCGCGACCAGCTGGCTGATCGTGGTCTTGCCGGCGCCGGAGGGCCCGACGAGCGCGGTCAGCCGGCCCGCCGGGGCGCGGAAGCTCACCCCGCGCAGCGCCGCGGCGTTGCCGGAGCGTTCCGGGGCCGGCAGCGACAGCGTCTCCAGCGAGGGGAGGGAGACGTCCTTCGCGGAGGGGTAGCGGAAGGAGACGTCCTCGAACTCGATCTCCGGGGCCGGGGACCGGGCCGCGGCGGGCAGCACGACCGGGTCGGGCCGTTCCGCGATCAGCGGTTCGAGATCGAGCACCTCGAACAGCCGGTCGAAGGAGACGAGGGCGGTGAGGTAGTTCGACTGCAGGTTGGAGAGCTGGTTGATCGGGCCGAAGAGCCGCGCCAGCAGGGTGGCCAGGGCCACCAGCGAGCCGATCTGGATGGCCCCGTCGATCACCAGTTCGCCGCCGACGCCGTAGACCACCGCGGTGGCGAGCGAGGCCAGCAGCGTCACCGTCACCAGCAGCATCCGCGAGTAGACGGAGGTGACCACGCCGACGTCCCGCACCTGCGCCGCGGTGCCGGCGAACCGCCGGGCCTCGCCCTTCGGCCGGCCGTAGAGCTTGACCAGCAGCGCGCCGGCCACGTTGAAGCGCTCCTGCATGAACGAGCCGAGTTCGGCGTCCAGTTGCATCGACGTGCGCAGGTTGCGCTGCAGCCGGCGCCCCACGACGCGGCCGGGCAGCACGAACAGCGGCACCGTGACGAGCACGACCAGGCCCACGAACCAGGACAGGAGGAAGATCGTGACGAGCACCAGGCCCAGCACCACCAGGCTGGAGAGCACGTTGGACAGCAGCACGGTCACCGCCTGCTGGGCCTCCATCACGTCGGTGTTGAGCCGGCTCACCAGCGAACCGGTCTGGGTGCGGGTGAAGAACGCCAGCGGCTGGCGCTGCACGTGCTGGAAGACCTCGGTGCGCAGGTCGTAGACGAGCCCCTCGCCGATGCGCGCCGAACTGCGGCTGACGAAGAAGCCCACCAGTGCCTGCAGCAGCGCCAGGCCCGCCACCGCGGCGGCGGCGGCCGCCACCACGCCCCGGTCGTGGGGCACGATGCCGTGGTCGATGAGCACCTTGAACAGCAGCGGCGTGGAGACGGTGATGACGGCGTCGACCACGGTCAGGCTCAGCAGCGCGGCGATCTGCCGGCGGTAGGGCCGCAGGTAGGGCCGGATCCGCCGCGCGGTGCCGGGCCTGACCCGGCCCCGGGCCGGGTCGGGCCCGTCGCCGCCGGTGGCCCGTACCGTGATCAGCGGGCCCGGGCCGGCCATCATGGCGCGGCGACCTCCTTGCCGTTCGTGGCCGTGACCGGGCCCGGCGGCCGCTGGTCGCTCCAGACCCGGTCGATGTACTCCAGGCACTCGTCGCGCGCGCCCGGGCCGTGGGCGATCCGCCACCCGGCGGGTGTCTGCGCGAACGCCGGCCACAGCGAGTACTGGCCCAGGGGGTTGACCAGGACGAGGTAGGAGGCGTCCGGGTCGTCGAAGGGGCTGGTCATCTCGGTCTCCTCAATCGTTCGGGGGCCGCCCGCCGGGGCGGCGGGGGAGGGCCCCGGGGGGCCTCAGCCGGGCGGCCGGGCCGTGAAGCGGCCCGCCTTGCCGAGCACGTCCGCCGCGTGGACGCGCAGCGCCTGCTGGACGGCGAACTCCGCCATGTACGCGCGGAAGCCGTCCGCCGGCTCCAGGGCGAGGTTCACCATGCGGCGGTTGGCGGTGACGGCCGGGTCGCGCAGCAGCTGCACGGCGTGCTCGACGGCCCCGTCGAGCTCCGCCGGGTCGACGACCCGGTCGACGAGCGTGCGGGCCTCCGGATCGCTCGCGCGCACCCGCCGCCCGCCGAGGATGATCTGCCGGGCCAGCCGCGGGCCGGTCACCGCGGGCAGGCGGAAGTCCGCCGCGCCCGGGACGATCCCCTCCTGCGCGGCCGGCAGGCTCAGATAGGCGTCGGAGGCCGCCAGGACGTGGTCCACCGCGAGCAGCAGCTGCATGCCGCCGCCGATCGCGAAGCCGTCCACCGCGGCCACCCACGGCATGTCGGTGAGCGGGTAGCGCCAGGACGCCTCGTCCGTGCGCAGCCCGAGCAGCAGCTTCCTGAGGTAGCCGAGCTCGCGGCGCAGCAGGAAGCCGACCAGCGTGATCTCGCCCGCGTGCAGGCGCTTGAGGTTGATCCCGGCGCTGAACACCCGGCGGCCCGCGTAGCGCGGGTGGGTCATCTCGCCGCCCCGGACGAGCCCGATCTCGCACTGCCCGTCCAGCAGCGCGAGGTCGACCGCGGTCTCCATGTCGTCGACCTGCTGCTCGTCCTCGGCGTTGAGGCGGTCCCCGGCGCACATGGTGATCCGGGCCACCCCCGCGCGCCGCTCCAGCCGGGTGCTCTCCATCCGCACCACCCCGGTGGCCCGGAACTCCCCGAGCAGGGCCAGCGCGCGCCCGGTGGGCCGCAGCATGGAGTCCATCAGGTGGTGGCCGGCGGCCGGGCAGCGCAGCAGCCCGCGCAGGAGGACGCCCAGGTCGATCTCGTAGCCCAGGCGCCGTGCGACCGGCAGGGCCCGTTCCGCCCGCAGCTGCGCGGGCGTGGGCACCAGGTGGGGCACGGCGAGCGCGGCGCCCTCCACCAGGGCCTCCAGCCGCGGGCGCAGCGTGCGGCCCTCGGTGAGCCGGTCGTACAGCGCCTCGGCGTGCAGGTCCAGGAAGGCGGTGCGCCGGGCGCGGCCGTCCTCCAGCGCCCGCTCGGTGCCGGCGGGCGGGCCGCCGGTGCGCGGCCCGGGCTCGGGGAACGGCGGCAGCTGCCGGGCCGCCCGGTCGAAGCCGTCCGCGGCGCGCTCCCGTACGGCGGCGGGCGCCCGCCCGTTCGGGGTGCTCACGCCGTCACCCCGTCCGCCGCCCGGGCGCGCCGCAGCGAGCGGTCGCAGGCGGCCAGGTGCGGGCCGAGCGCGTCCTCGAAGCTCATCCACTGGGCGTCGAAGGCCAGTTGGCGGCGGATCGCGAGTTCGGGGCCGGACAGCCGGCGCAGCAGCCGGGCCGCGGCCGCCAGGGTGCGTCCGGGGTCCGTGCTCACCCGGTCCACCAGGCAGTGCTCCAGGGCCTCACGGGCGGTGATCGGCATCCCGAAGAGCACCGTGCGGCGCGCCGGGGCCGGCCCGAGCTGCTGGACCAGCCGGAAGCCGGCCATGCCGGGCCACACGGCCTGCCCGTGGAAGGCCACCTGCAGCCGCAGGTCGGGTGCCGCCACCCGCACGTCGGTGGCCAGCAGCAGGTCCAGTGCCGCGCCGCCGCACTCCCCGCTCGCCGCCGCCAGGGTGGGCAGCCGCAGCCGTTCGAAGCGCCGTACGGCCCGCTCCCACTTCGTCACGGTGGCCACGTCGGCCGGCTTCGCCACCGCCTCGCCCGTCGGGGCGCCGGAGAGGTACAGGGTCGCGAAGTCGGCTCCGGCGGACTCCGCCTCGTCGCACAGCGCGCCGACGGCCTCGGTCAGTTCGGCCGAGATCTCCCGGCCGCCGTCCACGTGCAGCACGGGGCCTTCGGGCAGGGCGTTGACGGGCATCGCGGTCTCCCTCGCGTCGGTTCACCACTGGATGAGCGCGGATTCGATCGTCGAACCCGGCCCCATGGTCATGAGCACGCCGTAGTCGCCGTCGCGGACCACGCCCTCCTGCAGGAGCCGGTCGTAGGAGAAGAGGAACGAGCCGCTGGAGACGTTGCCGAAGTCGCGCAGCACGGTGATGGTGTGGCGCAGGTCGTGGCGGGTCAGCCCGAGGTTGACGGCGACCGCGTCGATGACCTTCTTGCCGCCCGAGTGCACCAGCCAGTGCGCCACGTCGTCGCGGCGCAGCGACGTGCCGGCCAGCAGCCGGTCGACGACGCCCTCCACGTGCGCGCCCACCAGGTAGGGGATCTGCGGATCCAGGAAGAAACTGAAGCGGTCCTGGTCGCGGTCCCAGTCGTAGCGCATCGCGTCGATGGCGTCGACGATCGTGACGCTCGCCGTCCGCAGGATCCGCGGGCCCTCCGGGCGCGGGCCGGACCCCTCCTCCTCGGCCCCCTCGCCGCCCCGCGGGTCGGCCATCACCGCCACCGCCGCCGCACCGTCGCCGAAGAGGCTGTTGACCACGGCCGTACGCATCGTGGAGTCCATCGTGTACGCGGCCGAGCAGGCCTCCGAGCAGACCATCACGGCCAGCCGGCCCGGATTGGCCGCGGCCCAGTTGCCCACCACGGCCAGCGCGTTGAGCCCCGCGTTGCAGCCCATGCCGACGATGTCGGCCCGCGCCGTGTGCCAGTCCATGCCGAGCTCGCGGATCAGCAGCGCGCTCAGGCCCGGGGTGAGGAAGCCGGTCGACGTCACGCAGCACAGGTAGCCCACCTCGGACAGGTCGGCCCCGATCCGCTTGAGGCACACCGACATCGCGTCCGACCCCATGCTCACGGCCCACGCCTTGTGCTTGTCCAGGAGGTCGCCCTGGCTCTCCCGCACCCGCGAGCCGTCGGGCGCCGCCGGGGGCAGCACCAGCGAACGCTGCCGGATGGAGCCCAGCAGGAAGACCGAGCGCACCTTGCGGTCGGTGATCCCGAACAGGTCGAGCAGCTCCTCCTGGGAATAGTGCTCGGGCGGCACGGCGGTGCCCACGCTCAGGATGCGCGGGGCCGTGGCGACCATTGCTCGCTCCAGGGCCGCGGTCATGATGCGTCACTCTCCGTTCCGGTGCCGGGCACGTCGCCGCCGTGCGCCGCGGCTCTGTACGTCCCGGCTCTGTACGTCCCGCCTCCGTGCGTCCCGTCCGGGTGCCGCTCGCCGCTGAGCGCCTCCACGAACCGCGCGAGCCGCTCGACGCCCTCGGCCACCTGCCCGGGCGTCAGATAACTGATCGAGAGCCGGATGTCCTGCTCGCCCCCGCCGTACGGATGGAAGAACTCCATCGGCGTCCAGAGCACACCGAAGTCCCGGGCCGAACGCTCCAGGGCCGCGGCGCCGGTCCGGAAACCGGTACGCAGCGTGAGGAAGAACCCGCCCTCGGGACGGTTCCACCCCACCCCCAGCTCCCGGCGCCGCCCCTCGGGCAGCCACCGCTCCAACTGCGCCAGCGTCGCGGCCATGCTGCGCCGGTAGTGCTCGGCGGCCCTGGCGTTCAGCACGGACAGCCGGCCGTCCGCACCCAGCAGCGCTCCCGCCGCGGCCGCCTGGCTGAGCGAGGACGTGTTCACCGTGACCATGCTCTTCACCTTCGCCAGGTCCCGCGCGAGCAGCCGCGCCCCGCCGCGCCCGCCCCGCACCTCCTGGTCGGCCACGACGTAGCCGATCCGCGCGCCGGGGAACAGCGTCTTGGAGAAGCTGCCGAGCTGGACGACGCTCCTCGACCGGTCGAGCGCCTTGAGCATCGGCTGCCGCGGCCCCGGGCCGCTCAGCCGGTAGGGACTGTCCTCCAGGACGAGCAGCCCGTGGCGCTCGGCCAGCTCCAGCAGCGCGGTCCGCGTCGCCAGGTCCAGCGTGGACCCGGTCGGATTGGCGTGGTCCGGCACCACGTACACCGCCCGTGGCCGCCGGCCCGCCGCACGCTGCGCCCGCACCGCCTTGTCCATGTCGGCCACCACCAGCCGCCCGTCACGCTCCGGCACCGCGACCACCGGGATGTCCAGCAGCCGCGCGGCCCCGATGATCCCGACATAACAGGGGGTCACCAGCAGCAGGACGTCCTCGGGCGTTGCGAACAGCGCGCGCAGCACCAGGAACATCGCCTCCTGCGCACCGACCGTCACCACGATCGCCTCGGGCGCGACCTCCAGCCCCTCGTCCTGCCGCAGCCAGTACGCGATCAGCTCGCGGATCCGCCCCGCGGCCGGCCCGTACTGGTAGAAGCCGTCGCGCACTTCGGCCGGCCCCGCGCCCCGGCTCTCCAGGTACTTCGCGTACCGGCGCAGGTGGGCGTGGATCTCCTCGACCTCGAAGAAGCCGTCATAGGGCCGCCCCGGCGCGAAGGACACCGCGTCCGGGTAGCTGGACGTGATCTCGTTCAGGAAGTTCATCCGGTCGAGAACCGGGTCCTCGATGCTCGAGTGCAGGGTTGTCGAATCGAGCACCATGGTGCCCGCCTTTCCGTCGACGAGCCGCAGGACGGCAGTCCGTCGGAAGGGCGGATGCCGGGGCTCGCGTGAAGGACGCGCGGCAGAGCGGCGATGCGGCGGCGTCCCGCCGGCGGTGCGCCGGCGGCGTCCTCCCGCGTTCGAACATCGGCCGTTTTCGACTTCAACCTCATGGCGGCCCCTCGGACCCGGCCCACGGGCTCCGGCCCCCGGCGGCGTCACCGCCCGTGCACCGTCCGGTGGTGCGGGCGCGGTACCGGCACACGAAAGGGCCCGTCGAAGGCACCGGGCCGGGCACGACGCGGGGGTGCGGAGCATCCCGACGCCCTGTCGCCGCCTCGCACCGGCCGCGGAGATCGAACGGAAATCCTGGAGCACAGGGCCCTGTCTGCTGTTTGTCCTTGTTCCAGTACGCGCCTCAGGGCAAGAGACTGTCAAGTGCTGAGGGTTCCGGTCCCGTCACGGTCAGCTACCGGCGGGCCCGGTGGCGGCCGCCGGACCCGGCGGCCCGGCCGGTTCCCGCCCCGGCCCCGGCGCGGGAACCCGGGCCCCCGCAGGCGGCGCCCGGGCCGCCGGGAGCGCGGCCCGGGAGAGGCCGCCGGACGGCAAACCCCTTGGGCGGGCGCATGGTTGGCCGTGCGATATCCCGGCGGCCGGGGCGGTGCGGCGCGTACCATCGGACGCCCGCCGTCAGGTCGCGGACCGGCGCGCGGGGCAGCGGGCGGCCGGGGCGGGGACAGGGGTGGCGTGTGACGAAGAGTGATGTCCGGCGGGGCGTGGTGCGGCGCGGGCTGACGGCGCTGGCCGTCTGGTGGCTGTGGATGCCGCTGGTCGCGCTGCTGGTACGGCTGGTCAAGCACACCGTGTTCGGCGGGTTCGGGCAGCAGGACCAGAGCTACGTGCTGCTGATCGAGCGGGAGTTCCTCCCGCACGGCGGCGTGCTGGACGCGGCGCCGCTGTTCTGGCTCTGGGTCGCGATCGGGCTGTGCGGCACGGTGGGCGTGGTCGCGTACGTCGCCCAGGAGTCCGGGGCCGGCTACGGCGGGTGGCGGGTGCGCCTGGCACTGGCGGCGGTGCTGCTGGCGGTGGCCGGCTCGCTGGTGCGCACGGGCACCGGACTGTGGGACGACGACAAGGACGAGGGCCGCTTCTACGCGGCGGCCACCGTGCTCGACGTCCCCGCCGGCGGGGCCGGCACACCGCGCTCGGTCCTGCCGGTGACCGAGCACACCCGCGCCGGCGACGGCACCCGCTGCGACCTGGTCGGCACCGCCGACGTGCCGGCCTGCGTGAAGACCGCGCCGATGCCGGACTTCGACTTCGAGGCCCGCACCGCCTCCTACGCGGCGGCCACCAAGGCGCTCACCGACAGTGCCGGCCTGACCTCCGGGGTCCACCTGATGGGCCACAGCCTGCACTACCTGCCCGACGCCTCGCCGGGCGGCGGCGTGTGGACGGCCGTCCTGGACGGCTCCGGCGAGCAGCCGATGGAGGGCGTCGCCGTCTGGGACGGCCGCTCCAACTCCGTCACCACCTGCGCCTTCCGCGGCGAGCACGCCTTCGGCCGGGCCTTCGCCGGCACCGGGGCCGTCAGCCTGCGCAACCTGCTCGCCGAGCGCTTCCCGGACCTCGTCCACAGCGACCAGGACATCTGGGGCTACTGCGACGGCACCGACCCCCGCACCGCCCAGCCGGTGGTGGTGATCTCGGTGGCCCGGCAGACCGGCTGGCACCAGCGCACCGTCCTGGAACCCGCCGGGGTGCTGGTGCTGCGCGGCTCGCCCGACGGCCGCCCGAGCATGACGTACCGGGCGGAGGTGGCCCCGGGCGAACTGCCGGGGGCCGTCTACCCGGCCTCGGTGGTCCGCTCGCAGATCCACGAGATCCAGTGGCTCGGCGGCCGCGGCGCGAAGGACGACCGCGGCTTCGGCTACGCGCACACCTCGGCGTCGACCAACGCCGTCAACCCGGGCGAGTTCCTGCTGCGCTCCAGGGCGGACGGCCACCTGTACTACGTGACGCCGCTGGTGCCGCGGGAGAGCTCCTCGCAACTGGTGGTGGCCTTCGCCGTCCTGCAGGCCGACCGGGTCGGCGGCGGCCTCAACGACCTGCACGTGTACGTGCGCGGCGACGACAGCCCGTCGGTGAACCTGGACGTGCTGGCCAGCCGGATGGTGTCGTACATGGCGCAGCAGACGTCGATCACCATCAGCGCCGGGCAGGGCGGCGCGCTGCAGGAGATCGTCCCGTTCGGCCGGGACATGTGGCGCGGCTTCGTGGACTTCAACGGGCAGACCCAGGACTACATCGACCTGTCGGGCGACGCCACGGTGACCCCCAACCTGGTGTCGCTGAGCGGCGACATCACCGCGCCCGGCGGACGCCCGGCCCCGACCCCGACACCGGCCGCACCGGCGGCCGGGTGCGGCGGCGACCCGGGGCAGCTGACGACCGGACAACTCGCCTCCTGCGTCGCCGAACTGTCCAAGGCCCTGCAGGGGCGCGTCCAGGACCCGGCACCCGCCCGGCCCTGACGGCCGGGCCCGCCACCGCCCGTCCGGTCGCTGTCCGTCACCCTCCTGGACAGTGGGCCGCCCCCGGGGCGCGTCGGCGCCGTGCCCACGGCGCGGCGGTCGGTCGGTTGCTGCGGTCGGTCAGCTGCTGCGGTCGAAGAGCTTGACGCGCAGCGGCTCCCGGGCCGGGGTGTCGACCGGTTCCGGCGGGGAGAGGGTGAGGACGAACCCGCCGATCGCGATGACGGCCATGATGGCGACGGCCAGCGGCACGACGAACTGGGAGGCGGGCAGGCCGTCGGCCCGGAACCGCTCGTCCAGTCGGACGGAGACGGCGGCCATCCCGGTGTAGTGCATGGCGGTGACCGCGACCCCGGCGACGAGGGAGGCGGCCAGCGAGGCCGCGAAGCCGGTGATGTTGAGGGTCATCCACAGCGCCGCGGTGGCGGCGGCCACGGCGATGGCGATGGAGACGGCCACCAGCACGGGGTCGTAGGAGACCTCGCCCTCGACCTGCATGGCGGACATGCCGAGGTAGTGCATGGCCGCGACACCGCAGCCGGTGACGGTGCCGCCGATCAGCAGGGACGCCGTCGTCCTGGGGCGGTAGCCGACGTACAGGACGCCGGCGCCGACGACCACGACGGCCAGCAGCAGGCTGCCGAGGGTCTCGGGGACGCGGTAGACGACGGTCGAGCCGGTGACGGCGAAGCCCATCATCGCCATGAAGTGCATGGTCCAGATGCCGCAGCCGAGTTCGACCGCGGACAGCAGCAGCCACCCCAGGCGGCGGGCCGGCGGCAGGGTCAGGGCCCGTACGGTGCAGCGCAGTCCGAGCGCCGCGCCGGTGCAGGCGATGAGGTAGGACAGGAGCGGGTTGATCCAGCCGTAGTGGAACCCGTCGATGTGGGCGGTGTGGGGATGCATGGCCACCTGGGGTGCGTTCTTGCGGAGGGGGCGGAGTGCTCTCCTGCCCGGGGCGCCGGCGACTGTGGGGTTGCCGTTCCGGCGGGGGATCAGGATCCGATTCCCGATGGATCGTATAGCGATCAATTTGATTCCGCGAAATCGGCGGCCGACGGAATTGCTGAGGGGTTTTCAGGGGAATCCGCCGATGACGGCGGTTCATGATCGACATTGCGCCTGGTCAGGCCGTTTTCGCGGCGGGGCGTCAATTTCCCTTTTGTGAAACACCTTGAAAAATTCCGTCCGACGGCGGGGGTGCCCCCCCCGAACCGGGGGGGCACGGTAAAACCCCCGGAAATAAACCCCGGGGGAAAGGAGGCGCGTATAAAAAGAA
>NZ_JBHXEM010000116.1:11837-27683 GCF_042724755.1 Kitasatospora sp. NPDC127067
GAATTCACCCGCGTGGAAAGGCCGGCCCGCGGCACGCCGGGGACGGGGCCGCCCGCTACCGCCCGAGCGCGGCCTGCGCGATGACGGCCCGCAGGCGGGCCTGGACGGCCTCGGCGGCCTCGCGGGTGACCGGGTCCTCGCTCTCCAGCTGCGGGGCGATCAGCTCCGCGGCGGCCACCAGGAGCGGCAGGGGCACCTCCACGCTGCGCAGGTGGAGGAGCTGGGAGGCCGCCCGCTCACCGGGCGTGGCCGGTGCGGGGGCGACGGGGATCAGGGCGGTGAGGCCCCGGGGGAGCGGCTGAGTGCTGGTCACCCGGCCCATTCTCCCGTGCGGGCCCGGGCGGTCCGCGCCGGCGGGCCCGCACCGGCGGGCGACGGCGTTCTCAGGCCCGCCCCTACCGGGGCCCCGGAACGGGCGTCCGCCGGCGCGGACCGGCGCCCGGGGCCTCCCCGCCTCCCGACGGCCCCGGGCGGGCGGCGAAGACCCAGCGGTTGGCCGCCAGCGCGTCGTTCGGCTCCGGCAGCGGGCCGCGGCCGTGCACGGCGGTGAAGTCGTACGGGCTGCGCACGGTCACCGTCCAGCCCCGGCGGGCGAGTCGGGCGGCGGAGTCGGGGCGGGGATCGGCGTCGAAGAGGGCGCGCAGGTCGATGCCGAGCCGCTGCCGGGCCGCGACGTACACGGGGGACGTGCGCACGGCCGGCGGCTCGGCGGCCACGTCCTTGAGCTCGTAGGCGAGGGTGCTGCCGGGTGCGCTGAGCCGGTGCACGGTGGCCATCAGGCGTCGCTCGGCCTCGGCGGGGAGGTAGAGCAGCAGCCCCTCGGCGAGCCACGCGGTCGGCGCCGCCGGGTCGAAGCCGCCCGCCAGCAGCGGTCCGGCCCAGTCGGCGCGCAGGTCGGCGGCCAGGGGGCGGCGCTCGGCGGCGGGAGCCGCGCCGGCCGCGTCGAGGACCGTCCGTTTGAAGGCCAGCACCTCGTCGGTGTCGATCTCGTGGAGGACGCAGCCGGGCGGCCAGTCGAGCCGGTAGGCCCGGGAGTCCAGGCCTGCGCCCAGTAGGACGATCTGGCGGGTGCCGGCCCGTGCGGCGGCCAGCAGGTGGTCGTCCAGGACCCGGGTGCGCAGCCCGAAGTAGCGCCCGAGGCGCCCCCACAGCGGGTCGGCCTCCCCGCCGGGGACCTGCTCGGGGCGAAGCGGCCAGTGCGCCGAGGCGGGGGCGGCGCGGACGAAGAGCTCGGCGAGCGGGTCGCGGGCCAGGGCGTCGGGGCGGTGGGTCTCGACGGCGCGGGCGGCCGCCACCAGCAGGGCGGTACGGCCCACTCCGGAGGCGACGCCGCGGGCCGGGGCCGGGGCGGTGGCGCCGCCGGCGTGCCCGGCTTCGGCGTGCCCGGCCGCGGCCTGACCGGTTACGGCGTGCACGGTTCCTCCTCGTGCGCGGGCGCCGTCCAGGCCGCGGGGTCGTCACCGGTGGTGGTGCGGGCGCCGTACAGGACGCGCATGAACCGCAGGACGTCGTCGCAGGGCAGGTGCAGGGAGGTGGTGCAGTCCGTCAGGACGGTGAGGTGGAAGCCCTTCTGGAAGGCGGTGCGGGCGGTGGAGTCCACGCAGACGTCGGCGTAGAGCCCGGCGAGCACGAGGTGCCGGGTGCCGCTCGCGCGCAGGTGCTCCTCCAGGTCCTCGCCCGGGCCTTCGCCGAGGAAGGCGTCGAAGCAGGCCCGTTTGGTGAAGACCCGTTCGCCCGGCGCCGGGGCCACCCCGTGGAACTCCGCCCCCCAGGTGCCCTCCAGGCACTTCGGCTCCTTGCCGAGGCGCCGGTCCCGCGCGCGCCAGGCCGCGCCCTGGTGGACGGTGTCGCCGAGGAAGCGGACGAACACCACCTCCACGCCCGCGCGCCGGGCCCGGTGCACCGCCCGGACGCTGTTGGCGACCACGGCCTCCAGGACGGCGCCGTCGCCGCCGAAGCGGGCCCTGGCCACCGGTCCGGCGCAGAAGTCGTTCTGCAGGTCCACCACCACCAGGGCCGTTCCCGCCGGGCCGGTCACGGCTCGCCCACCAGGGCCGTGGAACCCGCGGCGGCACCGGGCGGGTCGAGGACGTCGACCAGCGCGTCGACCACCGCGGTGGTGGAGTGCCGGCCGCCGAGGTCCGGGGTGCGCACGTCCTTGTCGTCCAGGGCGGTGAGGGCGGCCTCGACCGCCCGGACGGCGCCGGGGACGCCGGCGTGCCGCTCGGCGACCAGGGCGGCGGCGCGGACCGTGGCCACCGGGTTGACCAGGTCGCGCCCGGCCAGGTCGTCGGCGGAGCCGTGCACGGTCTGGTACTCGACCAGCCCGGCCGCGCCGGGGTCGAGGCAGACGTTCTCCGTGCAGCGGTTCTCCTGCCGCTGGGCGCCGAAGCGGTCCAGCAGGACCACGTGCATGATGTCCGCCCACTCGTTCCCGGCGATCAGCAGCGTGCGCTCCGGCAGGCCGTGGGTGATCAGGTTGCGGTTGACGGTGTCGGGCTGGAACACCTCGATCCGTACGCCCAGCCGCTCGGCGATACCGGCGACCCAGGTGTCGAACGCGCCGTCCAGGAGGTGGAACTTGTAGGCCATGACGATGCGGTCGATCCGCCCGTCGGGCCATTCGCGCCGGGCCCGCTCCAGGGCGTGGCGCACGACGGTCCCGGTGGTCTCCCGGCTGAAGGACAGGGTGCGGGTGACCGCTCCCGGGGTGTGCAGGTTCTCCCCGGTGTAGAAGCCCTGGGCCTGGTCGCGGACGAGCAGCAGGGACGTTTCTCCGGCCCGTAACAGGTCCACCTTGACGGCGCACAGGCGACGGCGCACCAGGTACAGGGACTGGGCGTTGATCGCGGTGCGGAAGACCGCGGTGGTGCCGTCGGCGGCCAGGTCGCGGCAGAACCGCTCGTAGTGCTCCGCGTCCTGCCCGGTCAGCTCCTGGACGTCGGCGGGGCCGCCGTGCGCGCGCAGCGAGACGTAGGAGTGGTACAGGCGCGGGGAGCGCACGATCCGCACCCCCGTCGGGTGGTCGGCGGTGAGCACCCGCAGGACGCGTTCGAAGACGGCGGCGAGCTCCGGGCCGGTGCCCCGGCCCACCGCCAGCCCGACCGCGGGCCGCCCGACCGCGGGTCGCCCGGCGGCGGGCGCCGGCAGCGAGCCGGCGCCCTGGTGGACGACCGGGGTCACCGGGCCGCCCCGGGAACCAGGTGGTCGCCGGGGATACCGGCCTTCTCGGGGCGGTAGTAGTCGCGGATGCCGTCCGCCCAGACCGCGACCGGGACGCGGTCGCCGTCCACCGGGCCGAACGCGTCGAACAGCGCCGTGATGTTCCGGTCGTCGAACCCGATCGCGGTCATCAGGGCGAGGAAGTCCGGGCGGGTGACCAGGCCGTCGCCGTCCGGGTCGCCCAGCGTGGACAGCGCGCGGGCGAACTCGTCGATGGTGGCGTCGAAGCGCTGCGGGTCCAGCACCACGGCGGTGAACTCCTCGGGGCTGATCCGCCCGTCGCCGTCGGTGTCCAGCTCGGTCACCAGCGTGTGCCAGTAGTGCCGCAGGGCGTCGAGCAGCCGGTTCTTGGCGTCCTCGCCGGCCCGGGGGAGCGCCGCGACGACGCGGCTGCCCATCAGGTCGAAGTCGGCGGGTTCGAGGACACCGTTCCCGTCGGCGTCGAACAGTGAGAACACGAGCCCGACACGGTCGGTGGCTGCGGACGTGGGCATGGCGGTACACCTCTGGTTTCCCGGACGAAGGGACGCCGGGCCCATGCCTCGGCGACCGCTCCACTATCCGGCCCCGCCCGGGCCATCGGCGTGCGAAGCACGGCCGGACCACCCGATCGGGGGCAATGCGCCCCCTCGCGCATGACGCACCGGTCGGCTGGACAGGTAGTGAGGCTGGCCCGCGCGCCCCCGACCGGGCCGTCCCGGGGGATTCCGTCCGTGATTGTGCACAGCGTCGCAGGCTCTTGGCCCCGCGTCCGCTCGCCCGCGAGGAACCGCCGCCCGGGGAGTGGGCCGTTCTAGCCTCGTTCACGACGCAGCCGCCTTCGCCCGAAAAGCGGCTGCCGTCACATTTCGAAGGGGGATTCATGCGCACACTGCGGACCTGGGCGGCAACGGCGGTCGCCGCGGCCTCGCTCACGCTCGGACTGGCCGCCGCCGCACCGGCGTCGGCGACCACGACGAACAACGCCTGTTCCTACTGGAACGACAGCAACACGCAGGGCGTCTACTGCGACGAACTGACCAACGGAAACTACTTCCAGGCCTACGCCGTCTGTAACAACGGCACCGTTGTGTACGGCGTTTGGCACTCGGTCGGCAGCAAGATCTGGAGCTACGCGTTCTGCACCAGCGTGGGCTCCTCGCGCTATTCCGGCGGAGTCATCACCCAGTAGGGGACTGTTTCCCCCTGACCGGCCCACGGCCCGGGAATTCCCGGATCCGGCCGCCAGGGATCCCCGAGGCCGCCGACGTGCGCGGCCCATGATCCCCGGTCGCCCGGACTCTCCCCGAACTCGGCGGAGTCCGGGGAGAGTTCGGCGACCGGGCCGTGCCGCCCGGCAGCGGTCACCGCCTCGGGCCGGGCACCCGTCCCGCGCCCCGCGGCTACTCCCGCGCCGCCCCCGACAGCGCCCGCTGCCGGTGCTCGCGGGGCGAGAGGCCGTACGCCGCCTTGAACGCGCGGCTGAACTCGCAGGCGCCGGGGATGCCGCAGCGGGCGGCGACGCCCTGGATCGACAGGGTGTGCAGGGCGGGGTCGGCGAGGTCGCGGTGGGCCTTGCGCAGCCGCTGGCCGCGGATGAACGCGGCGAGGGTCTCGCCCTGGGAGTGCCGGGTGAACAGCCGGTGCAGATGGCTGACGGAGATGTGGTGGGCGGCGGCGACCACCGGCGGGGTCAGGCCGGGGTCGTGGAGGTGGCGCCGCACGAAGGCCCGGACGCTCTCCACCACGGTCCGCTGCCGGGCGTCCTGCGGCAGCGCGTTCACGGCGTCGAGCTCCCCGGCGATCCAGGCCCCCACCAGGTCGACCACGACCGTCCCGAGGCGGCACGCCTCGGCCGGTGTCAGCTCGGCGGCCCGGCGGTCCAGGCCGAGGAGGAACTCCGCCAGCAGCGCCCCCGTCCCCTCCCGCCGGGACAGCCCGCGCCCGAGCAGGTCGCGCAGCCGGTCCGGGGGCACCGGCAGCAGCGAGGCGGGCAGGTCGACGCCCACGCCGGCGGCCCCGAACCGCTCCTGGCCGGGGTCGCCGACGCCGAAGCACCGCACGTCGTACGGGTGCGAGCTGTCGACGATCGTCAGGTCCCCGACCCCGATCGTCTCCCGCTGGTCGTCGGCGCGGCTCAGGGCCTGGCCTCCGGCCGTCAGCAGCGTCAGGTGGTACAGCTCCTCGTCCGACTGGCGAACCATGCGCTCGGTCCGCCGGAACCTCGCCGACGGGAACGACGTCCCCAGCAGCGCCACCGGCCCCAGCTCGACCCGACGCACCTGCGCCGTGAAGCTGTCGACATGCGCGCTGGTCGCGTCGCAGACCCGCGTCCGTCCGACCAGGTCCCGCCAGTGCTCGAAACGCTCCTCCGCCGACGGACCGTCGCCTCCGGCCACGCCCTCCACCCCCACGGACACTTCCACCCCCACGGACAACTCCGCCTCTTCTCAAGCGATTTCCCAGGGTCGGGCCGGCAGGTCCTCCCCGCGGCCGCGCCCTTGACGGACTCCTCGGAGTCCGGCGGCGCGGCCGCCGCCCCGCCCCGTCGTTCCTCCCCCTCGCGGCAGTTCGACACGGCAGGGGCGGTTCGGGTTGTACGGGAAGGACCGTGACCTGATTGGTACAGACCACTGCTGGTTCGTTGTGATAGAACCTCAGCTCTGGGCCGCAAGTGGTCCCGTGACGTGCGCCCCGGAGTCGAACGGAGGGCGCCGAGGGGAGTGGCGGATGGTGCTGGCGGGGGTCGGGCGCCGGATCGGGCGGCACGGTGCGGTGCTGGCGGCCGTGGCCGTGAGCATCCTGGTGGCGACGGCGGTGCTGGCCGCGGTGGCCGGGCTGGCGCAGTCGGCCGCCGCGGCCGGGGTGCGCCAGCGCCTCGCCGCCGACGCCGGCCGCTCGGTGGAGGTGTCCGCGCGCTGGACGGCGCAGGGCCTGCCCGCGGCCGACCGGGCGGTGCACACGGCACTGGTCCGGGCGATGGCCGGCGTCCCCTTCCGCTCCGAGACCGCGCTGCGGGCCGGTATCGCCGTGGACCTGCCGCTGCCGCTCGCCGCGCGCCGGCAGGCCACCGAAACCGGGCTGCCCGGGCTCCCGGTGGCACTGCCCGACCCGGGCCGCTACGCCCGGCTGAGCAGCGGCAGTTGGCCGGACGCCGCCCCCGCGTCCTCCGCCGCCCCCGCCGACGTCCCCGGGAACGCCCTGCGCGTCGCCCTCCCCGAGACCGTCGCCGACCGCCTCGGCCTGGCGAGCGGCAGCACCGCGGTCGTCCCGGACCCCGCCACCGGCGGCCCGCTCACGCTCACCGTGACCGGCGTCTACCGCCCCGACCCGGCCGCCGACGCCTTCTGGAACGGCCTGGCCGGCGCCGACGGCGCGGACCGCGCCCTGCTGCTGGCCGACGGCGCCCGGCTGACGGCCCTGCCCACGTTCGGCAGCCGCACCCAGGCCGTCTGGCTGGCCCTGCCCGACACCGGCCGGTCGAGCCTGCCCGAACTCGCCGCGCTGCGCGACCGGGTGGCCGTCCTCGCCGGCTCCGACACCGCCCGCTCGGTCTACCGCGGCGCAGCCCCGCCCCTGGCCGACACCAGGGTGCGCAGCGCGCTGCCCGCCGCGGTCGACGGCCAGGCGGTGCCCGCCCTGGCCGCCAGGGCCGAGATCGCCGTTCCGCTCGCCCTGCTCGCCGTACTCGCCTCGGTGGTCCTGATTCTGACGGCCCGTCGGCTGGCCGACGCGGTCGCCGTCGAGCAGGCGCTCCAGCGTTCCCGGGGAGCCGGCCTGGCGCGGCTGCTCGCGGTGGCGGCCGGCGAGTGGGCGGTGGCCGCCGTGCCGGCGGCGGCCTGCGGGCTGCTGCTGGTCGAGCCGCTGCTCGCCGCCGTCCTGCGCGGCGCCGGGGCGCACGGCCTGACCGCGGCCGACGGCCGAACCGCCTGGTGGGCCGCCGGGTTCGCGCTCGCGGTGCACGGCACGGCCCTGCTGCTGCCGCTCGCCCGGCAGGCCTGGGACCCGCACGCCCGGCAGGCGCTGCGCCGGCGCCGCCCGCGCCGACCGGGCCTGCAGCGGGCCGGAGCGGACCTGGCGCTGCTCGCCGTGGCGGTCCTCGGCTTCCTCCAACTGCGCCACTACCAGGGCGTGGTGGTGCCCGACGCGGGTGCGGGCTTCGACACCGGAGTCGACCCCGTCCTGGTGCTCGCCCCGGCGGCGATGGCGGTGGCCGGCGCGGTGCTGGCGCTGCGGGCGCTGCCGCCGGCCGGGCGGCTGCTGGAACGGGCGGCCGCCCGCTCCCGCGGACTGGTCGCGCCACTGGGCGCCTGGCGGCTGAGCCGCGACGCCGGCCGCCAGGCGGTCCCGGTCCTGGTCACGCTCCTGGCCGTGGCCTGCTCCGGCCTGGCCGCCGGGGTCCTGGCCGCACTGCCGGCCGGCGACCGCGACCGGGCCGCCTTCACCGTCGGCGCCGACCTGCGGCTGTCCGGGGTGACCGGCGCGGCGGCGCAGCGGCACAGCGCACTGGCCGCGCTGCCGGGCGTCACGGCCCTCACCCCGGTCGCCGACCAGTCGGCCTACGTGGGCAGCGCCGTGGTCCGGACGGTCGCCGTCGACACCGCCGCCGCCGCGGCCTCCGGCACCCTGCCGGCCCTGCGCCCCGACCAGGCCGACCGCCCGGCACCGGCGCTGCTGGCCCCGCTGACCGCCGCGCCCGCCCAGGGGCTCGCGATCCCCGGCGAGCCGACCGCCCTGGAGCTGACCGTCCAGGCCACCGCCGACCCCGCACCGCCGGACCAGGGCCCGAGCCTGCTGCTGTGGATCCAGGACGCCGACGGGCTGACCGAGCAGCTGACCCTCCCGCTGACGGCCGACGGCCGCCCCCACCCGCTGACCGTGAACCTGGCCGACGGCGGCCGGCGCAACTACCCGCTGACCCTCGGCCGCGTCGGCGTCCGCTTCCCCGGCCCCCTGGCCCGGCGCACCACCCTGGAGCTGGACCTGCCACGGATCAGCGCCGTCACCGGCGACCGGCGAACCGACCTCGCCCTCGGACCGGACCGGTCCTGGGTCCGCTCCGGCGCGCCCTTCGTCAGCCCCACCACACTCGGCTGCCCCGCCGGCGACCCGGCGCCGGACGCCCGGCCCACCTCGGTGCTCGACGGCGGCGCCCAGGACGACCGGGCCACCGCCTGCACCTGGCACAGCCGCGGACCCGGCCTCCTGCACGCGGTGCTGCGCTCCCAGAACCCCGCGAACGCCCTGGACCCGGCCGCCCTGGACACGTACTTCGCCGTGCGCCCCCCGACCGGCACCCCGGACGGGAGCGCCCCGCCCGTCCTGTCCGCGATCGCCGACCGCACCCTGCTCGACGCGGTGAACGCCAAGGTCGGCGACACCATCCGGCTCACCTGGGACCGCGACCGCGACAGCGACCAGAAGGTCCGCATCACCGGGGAGATCGACGCCCTGCCCGGCTACGGCCGCGGCCAGGGCCACCTGCTGCTGGACCTGCCCGCGCTCGCCGCCAACCGCGCGCTCACCGGCGCGCCGCCGCCCGTCGACACCCACTGGTGGCTGGCCAGCGACGACCCCGCCGCCACCTGGGCCGCCGTCGACGGCCACAGCGCGTTCGGCCGCGCCCAGAGCGCACAGCGGCTCGCCGCCGACCTGGCCGACGACCCGTTCCGGGCCGGACTGCGCTGCGCCTGGCTGCTGGTCATGGCCACCGCCCCGCTCTTCGCGGTGACCGCCCTGACCCTGCACGCGGTCGGCGCGGCCCGCTCCCGGCAACGGGAGTTCGCCGTGCTGCGCGCACTGGGCGCACGGACCGGCGAACTGACGGCGATGCTGCGCGCCGAACAGGTGGCGGTGACGGTGCCCCCGGTGCTGCTCGGCGGCCTGCTGGGCCTGCTGCTGACGGCCCTGCTGCTGCCGCTCACCGTGCTGGACGACAGCTCCGGCCCGGTCTTCCCGGCCCTGGCCACCGCCCCGGGCCGGCCGGCCGCCGCGCTCACCACGCTCGCCAGCGGCCTGCTGCTGGCCCTCACGGTCCTGGTCCTCACCCGGCTGCTGGCCAGGGTCGACCTGGTCCGGGCCCTGCGCGCGGGGGAGGACGGATGAGCCCGACGCCAGGACGGCGGCCCGGGACGGGGCCCGGCACCCCGACCGGAACCCCGCCCCGCAACGGACGCTTCGACGGCGGGAGCCCCGCATGCTGACACTGCGCCTGATCCGACGAGAGGCGCGGATCGCCTGGCCGGTGGCGGCCGGGCTGGCGCTGCTCTCCGTCCTGCTCACGGCGATCCCGCTGAGCTGGCCGCCGCGCTTCGACCGCCTCGCCGCCGGCGCGCTCGCGGACCGGGTCGCCCGCGCCCAGCTGTCCGGCCCGCTGATCACCGCCACGTCCACCACCGTCCCGCTGCCGTCCAGGCCCCGGATCGCCCCCGGCGCACTCGACCGCGACCTCGACCGGGCCGGCCACGCGGTGCGCGCCGCCGCCGGACCGCGACTGGCCGCCGCGCTCGGCACACCGAAGGGCCGCGTGAGCGCCCCCTCCGCCGCGGCGGAAGGGCCCGGAGTCCCCACCCCCTACGGCCGGCCCCCGGGGCTCAGCCTGGTCCACGCCCAGCCCGACGACGCCCACGGCCCGGTCGAGTACGTCCAGGGCCGCGCACCCCGGCAACCCGCACCCGACCCGACGGCCCCGCCCGGACAACCGCCCGCGGTCGAGGTCGCGGTCTCCGAAACCACCAGGGACCGCCTCGGCCTGACGACGGGTCAGCGATTCGGCCTGGCCGGCACCGGCTGGTCCACCCCGGTGCTCCTGGTCGGCGTCTTCCGCACCGACCACGGCGCCGACCGCCTCTGGCAACAGTTCCCGATGCTCGTCGCCCCCTGGACCGTCCCGGCCGAGACCGGCCAGCAACTGGTCGGCCAACTCCTCACCAGCGCCGAAGGGATCGAACAGGTCGCGGGCCGCGGCACCGTACCGCTCGAACTGGCCTGGGACCTGCCCGTGGCCACCGACCGGTCCGGGCCCGCCGCCACCGCCACGGGGACCGCCGAACTGCGCGCCGCCCTCGCCGGGCTGCGCGCCGCCGACACCGCCCAGCGCTGCGGGGACGAAACCGGCGGCCTCTGCACACTCGCCGGCCAGATCGTGCCCAAGATCGCCGTCACCGACCGGCTCACGCCCGAACTGGACGCCTACGCCGCCCAACGCGGACGCGCCCAACAGCTCCAGGGCTTCGCGCTCGTCGGACTGCTCGCCGTGGTCGTGGCCACCGCCGTCGCCACCGCACGGCTCGGCGCCCGCCGCCGGGCCGGCGCCTTCGCCCTCCAGCTCTCCCGCGGCGCCGGGACCGCCGGGATCGCCGGCCGTCTGCTGGCCGAGGCCGCGGTCGCGGTCGGCGCCGGCGCCGCCGCGGGCTGGGCGATCGCCCGCGCCACCACGCCCCAGGGCACCGCCCTGGGATCCGCCCTGCCGGCGGCCGTCGCCGCCCTGCTGGTCTGGTGCGCCCCGGCCGCCACCCTGCTCACCACCGCCCCGCGCACCCGGCCCCCGGCACGCTCGCGCCGCCTCGTCCTGGAAGCCCTGGCCCTGCTGCTGGCCGCGGGCGCACTGACCGCGCTGCGCACCCGCGGCGCCCTCGCCGGCTCCGGCCTCGACCTCCCGCTCGCCCTGACCCCGGTCCTGCTGGCACTGGTCGCGGCGCTCGTCCTGCTCCGCCTGCTGCCCCCGCTGCTGCGCCGGGCCGCCCACTGGGCGCGCCGCTCGCGCGGCCCGGTTTTGCTGGTGGCACTCGCCCAGGCCGGCCGGCACACCGGCACGGCCGCACTCGCCCTGCTGGTCCTGACGCTGGCCATGGGCTACGGCGTCTTCGGCGCCGGGATCTCGCGCACCGTCACCGACAGCCGCGCCCGGAGCGCCGACTGGCGCACCGGCGGAGCACCGCTCGCCCTGGTCGGACCGCGCGACCGACTGCCCGAGGACCTCTCCCACGTCCCCACCGTCGGCCACCAGGTGACCGTCACCGGCGCGAGCGGCGAACTCACCTCGCAGGACGACGGCACCACCTTCCCCGGCGCCCAACTCGTCGGACTGGACGCCGCCGCCCTGTCCGCCGCCCGCCCCTCCTCCCCGCTCGCCCGCGCCCTGCTGGCCGCCGACGGGGCCGACGCACCGGTGCGGCAGACCGGCGAGAACGGCACCGAACCGCTGCTCACCGCCCTGGCCGACCCCGCCCTGGCCGCCCGCTTCCCCGACGGCACCTTCGAACTGTCCGCCCTGGGCACCAGCCGCGTCCTGGTCCACGTGATCGGCGCCCTGCCCGAGGACGCCCTGCACGACCCGGCCCTCGGACCGGTCCTCGGCAACGGGCCGCGCCCCGGCGCCCTGCTGCTGTTCACCGGCCCCTCCGCACAACGCCTGCCCGCACAGCCCGGCCACCCCTCCGCACTCCTGCTCCACCCGGCCGCCGGCGCCCCACCACTGGACCGGGCCGCCGTGCGCACCGCGGCCACCCCGCAGCTCGCCCCCACCGGCAGGACCGGCCCGCGGGTCGAACTGCTCGACCACGCCGCGGAGTTCGAGGCCCTGCGCACCGACGGACTGGTCCGCTCGGTCCAGCTCGCCTTCCAGGTCACCACCGCACTCGCCCTGCTGCTCGCCCTCGGCGCCTTCGTCCTGGACCTCCTCCTCAGCGCCACCGAACGCGCCCGCGTCACCTCCTACCTGCGCACCCTGGGGCTCACCGGCCGCTCGGTACTCGCCCTGCAACTGCTGCACCCGCTGCCGCTGCTGCTCACCGCCGCGGCCGGCGGCACCGCCCTGGGCCTGCTGCTGCCCGGGGCACTCGGCCCCGGCCTGCGGCTGCAAGCGCTCACCGGAGCGCCCTTCGAACCCGCCGCACACACCGACTGGACCACCACCACGGCGCTCGGCCTCGCCCTGACCGTGCTGGTGACGGCGGCCGGCGCCCTGGAGACGGCGATCGCCCGCCGCCGCGCCCTGGGCGCCGTCCTACGACTGGGGGAGGCCCTGTGACCACCCGTGAGAACGAACGAACCGCCGCCGGGACCGACCGGCCCATGGTCCACTGCGAGAGCCTCGTACGGATCTACCGCACCGGCACCACCGCCCGCGGCGGCGTCGAGGTCCAGGCCCTGCAAGGACTCGACCTGACCGTGCGCGAGGGCGAACTGACCGCCCTGGTCGGGGCCTCCGGCTCCGGCAAATCCACCCTGCTCGGCATCCTCGCCGGCCTGGACACCCCCAGCGCCGGCACCGCCACCGTCGACGGCACCGACCTGGGCGCGCTCAAGCGGCGCGAACGCACCGCCTACCGCCGCCGCACCGTCGGAACGATCCAGCAGCAGACCGCCGCCAACCTGCTGCCCTACCTGACCGCCCGCGAGAACGTCCAACTGCCCATGGGCTACGCCGGCGTACCGCGCCGCCGCCGCGCCGACCGGGCCACCGAACTGCTCGACCTGATGGGCATCGCCCAGGCGGCCGACCGCACCCCCGCCGCGCTCTCCGGCGGCGAACAGCAGCGGGTCGCCATCGCCGTCGCCCTCGCCAACGAACCCCGCCTGCTGCTCGCCGACGAACCCACCGGCGAACTGGACACCGCCACCTCGCAGGAGATCTTCACCGCCCTGCGCACCGCCAACAGCGAACTGGGCACCACCGTCCTGATCGTCACCCACGACGCCCTGGTGGCCGACCAGGTCCGCCGCACGGTACGGATCCGCGACGGGCGCACCTCCACCGAAGTGCTGCGGGGCCCTGCGGCCGCCGACGGCGACGGCGACGGCGCACCCGTCGAGTACACGGTGCTGGACCGGGTCGGCCGGCTCCAACTGCCGCGCGACTTCACGGAATCCCTCGGCCTGGCGCACCGCGTGCGACTGGTCCTCGAACACGACCACATCACCGTGTGGCCCGACCGCGACCGCCCGCCGGGCGCCGGACCCACCGCGGACGGCGGCTGACGTCCGCCCGCCGCCCGCCCGCCGTCCAACCCGCGGTCCGCCCGCCCGCCGGCCGACAGGAACACCCGTTCCCCCGGCCCTGTCAGGGAGCTGGACAGCGGTGCGGGAGTCGACCAGTCTCACCACCATGACGTTCCCCCAACACTCTCCCTCCGCCACACGCACAGCGCTCCTCCAGGCCGTCACCGCGGTCGGCGACGAAGCCGTCCCCCTGCTCGCCGACTGCCGCGGCGACATCCGCATCCCCGGCGCCGAGTGGACGGTCGCCGAGGCCGCCGCCCACCTCGCGATGGCCAACGAACTGATGGCCGCCCTCGCCGCCGGGGAGGAACGCCCGTACGGGGACGGCACCCCGGGCGCGCTGGCCGCGGCCAACGAGGTCTCGCTGGCCGCGCGACCCGAACGCGATCCGGCCGTACTCGCCGAGGAAATCGCCCGCCAGGCAGGGGAGTTCGCGGCGGCGGCCGGCCCGCGCACCGGCACCGAGCCGATGCTGACCCCGCTCGGCCCGATGGACCTGGACACCCTCGGCGCCTACCTGCTGACCCACATGCTGGCCCACCTCTACGACGTCGCCGTCGCGCTCGGCCGGCCCCACCCGATCGACCGGCAACGCGTCGGGCTGACCATGCCGTTCCTGCGAACGGCCATGCCCCTGGTGGCGGACGCCCGCACCGCGGCCGGCCACAGCGCCTGCTACCGGCTGCGGCTGCGCGGCGCGGGCGGATTCGCGGTCACCTTCACCGACGGCGCCGTCGCGGTCAGCCAGGAGCCGCCCCGGCGCCCCGACTGCACGATCCTCGTCGAGCCGGTGGCGTTCTTCCTCCTCGCCCTGGGCCGCTGCTCCACCGCCGGCGCCATCGCCCGCGGCAAGGTGCTCGCCTGGGGCCGCCGGCCCTGGCTGGCCCCGTCCTTCCCCGGACTGTTCACAGCCCCCTGAACCCGCGCGCCGGCCCGGCACCGGCGGCCACCGCGCCCCCCTCGGCCTCGCGGCACGCCCCGCAGGCGTTCCACTGGGGCCCGCCGGGCGCGGGGGAGCGGCGAGGGGCCAGGGTCATGTCGGAGGTGCTCAGGCCGCACAGCGTCAGGGGCCCGCAGGCGCCGGAGGCCTCCGCGGGGGCGCAGTGCGCCAGACGCACCGGGTTCCCGGGGTCCGCCGGCCCGCGGTCGGGGCCGAGGATCCGCACATTGGTCGGCGTATCGGGTTCGAGCACGATGACGGTGTCCATCTCCACAACCTCGCCGCCCGACCCGTCCGCTGCACCCGCACCGTGGCATCCGGCCCAGCCACCCCCACCCCGGACACCCCGCCCCGGCGCCCTCCCGGCGACGGGGCCCGGCCGCCGGGGCCGCTAGCATCGCGCGCATGCTGGCGCTGCTCCACACCTCCCCGGTCCACGTCCCCGTCTTCGACGCGCTCCGCGACCGCGAGCACCCCGGGCTGTCCCTGCGGCACGTCGTGTCGCAGGGGCTGCTGGCCAGGGCCCTGGCCGAGGGGCCCGAGGCCGTCGCGGGGGACATCGACCGGGCTCTCGCCCCGGCGATCGCCGCCGGGGCCGCGGCGGTGCTGTGCACCTGTTCGACGATTGGGGGCGTCGCGGAGGCCCGGGCCGCGGCGCTGGGAGTGCCCGTGCTGCGCGTCGACCGTCCGATGGCGGCGGCCGCCGTCGCCGTCGCGCCCGGCGGCGGCCGAGCGGCGACACGCATCGCCGTGATCGCCGCACTGGCCGGCACCCTGGGCCCGACCACGGCCCTCGTCGACGAGGAGGCCGCCCGATCCGGCCGGCCGGTCACGGTGACGGCCACGGTGGTCGACGGCGCCTGGGAGCGGTTCGAGAGCGGTGACCGCGCCGGCTACCTGACCGCGATCGCCGCCGCCGTCGAGGCCGTGGTCGACGCGGACGCCGTCGTCCTCGCCCAGGCGTCCATGGCGGACGCCGCGCAGCGGACCACGACCGCCGTGCCGGTCCTGTCCAGCCCGGCCCTCGGGCTGCGCGCCGCTGCCGCCGCCGCGGTGTCACGCCCCGCGCAGGCGGCGCTTGAGTATCCGTACTCAGGCGGCGCTGTCGGTGCCGGATGACACTGTGCGGATACGTCGGGACGCCCGGGCCCGGCACCACGGAGGGGATGACCATGAGGCGTGCGAGTTTCGCCTGGACGACGGCGGTCGCGGCGGTGGCGGCGATCGCGGTGACGGCGGTCCCGGCGTCCGCCGGACAGGCCGGACAGGCCGGACAGGCCGGGGAGATCGGGTACGGGACGCCGGGGACGGGCGAGATCCTGCCCTACCCCGGGCAGGAGGGGCTGATCTGGATCCCGGACTGGATCGGTGACGGCGGGGCGGTCACCGGCGGCGCCTACACGGCCGGTCCGCCCGTCACCGTGACGGTCGGCTGCCGGGGCGGCAGCGGCGGCGCGGGCGAGGTGCGGGTCACCTTCACGCCGTACTACGGCGACACCACCCCGGTGGAGTTCACCGTGCCCTGCCCGGCCGAGGCCGTCGACAGGGGCTCGGCGGTGGTGACGGCCGAGCAGGGCCGGTCCTTCCACGTCGGGGTGAAGGCGTCGGCCCCCGACGTGCACTGGGGGCTGACGGTCACCCAGCCGGACGCCTGACCGACCGGGGACGGGAACAGCCCGCCCGCCGGCCGCAGCCCTCGCGGG
>NZ_JBHXEM010000117.1:0-27574 GCF_042724755.1 Kitasatospora sp. NPDC127067
GGGGCCCGCCGCGGGGGCGGGGGGGGGCGGCGCCCCGCCCGGGGCGGCCCCCCGGGGGGGGGGGGCCCCCCCGGGCCGCACGACCTGCTCGGCGGTCAGCGGTGATCAGCCGTGGCCGGCCGTGGGTCGGCCGTGTTCAACGGTGGTTGCCCCTACCGCTGTCAGAGGGCGAGCTTCTGGCAGAGCAGCGCGGACGGCCGCGCCGCCCACAGCTGCCACCAGGGCGCGCTGTAGGCCATGCCCGCGACGACCTCGTCGTCCGCGCACTGGCCCTTGGCGAAGCCGTACGAGAAGTCACCGCCACCGGCCGCGGCCGGGCGGTTGTCGCCCTTCTCGAACCAGAGCGTACGGGTCGAAGTACCCAGCGGTGCTGCGGACTTGGCGCAGAGAGCGCCCATCGTCCGGCCGTTGCGGCTGTACCCGGTCATGACCGAGCCGGCCGGGCACTGGGCCTTGGCGTAGCCCGACGCCCACTCGGTGGTCACGTAGGTGCCGCCGTGGTCGACGACGAACGCGCGGCCGGCGTCCCACAGGTCCGCCTTCGTGACGTCCGTGCAGAGGCCGTTGTCGCCGCCGTAGCTCAGCCCGATCAGCCGGCTGCCGTCCGGGCAGGCGGCCTTGAGGGCGTACGGGTCCCAGTCAGGCCGGGTCTTCAGGTAGGCGGAGTGGTTGTCGTCGAACAGGCTGGCGTTGAGCGAGGTCCAGTCCACCAGCCGTACCGGGGGCTGCCCGACGCTGACCGAGGCGATCGGCCATTCGCGGTGGAAGGCCAGGAAGGGCAGGTCCGCCTCCAGGATCGGGGTGCCGAGGATGACGAGCCGGGCCATCAGTGCCCCGTTGATGTCGAGTCCGCCGTAGAGGGCCGCCGAACCGTTGACGTCCGGCGTGGTGCCCGTGCCGTCGAGGACGACGGAGCCGTTGACCACGGCCCGCAAGTACGGCTCGATGGACGCCTTCACGCCGACCGTGTCGTACAGGGCGATCGAACCCTCGGCGAGCAGGCCGGCCTTCGCCGAGGCGGAGCCCTTGAGGTTGAGGCGCAGCGGGGAGACGGTGGAGTTCCCGGGGTCGGTGGTGGTGGTCCAGCCCGGGCCCTTGACGTAGTCCGAGTGGACGCCCCACTGGCCGTCGTAGGCCTGCTCGGCATCGAGGCTGACGGTGCCGTCGGCGCTGATGTCGGCCGAGAGGGTGAAGGCCAGGTTGATCACGACGGGCAGCGGGCCGACCATCACCACGGGGCTGGCGCTGTACTTGGCCAGGGGTATCCGGATCGGCCCGGTGCTCGCGGTGAGGTTCGCGCTGACGTGCCAGTCCGCGTGCGCGCCCAGGGTGAAGCCGACCCGGGCCTGCTGGGGGTCGATGACGCCGAGGCCGCCCTGGTAGGAGAAGTCGATGGCCGGACGGAGCGAGACCGAGCCGGACAGCTTCGCCGAACTGCCGTCGGGCAGCGGGACGGTGACGTTCGCGCTCAGTCCCAGGCTGCCGGACACCGAGCCCTGACCGGAGGTCGCTCCGAGGTCGGTGACGACCTGGACGCCGCCGATCTGGGGCTGGACGTCGAAGGTGCTCGGGCTGACGGCGCTGCGCAGGCCGGCGCTGGTGCCGCCGAGCAGTTCGGGGAGGGTGGCCGGGCGGGTGGAGACGGCCACCTTCCCGTCGGCGGCCGGCTGCACATCGGTGACGGCGACCAGCGCGCCGTGCGGGGCCGCCGGGGTGGGCGGGCTGTCGATCAGCTGCCCGGGCCGGACGGCTGCCGCGGCGGCGGCCGGGCTCGCGGCCAGGGCGGACGGTGCCTGCGGACCGGTGCTGGCCGGCGCGAGCACGGCGGCGCCGGTGGTCGGGTCGTAGGAGGAGAGCGCGAGGACGGGGGCCGTGGTGGCGGTCGCCGGCGCGCTGCCCTGCGCCGGGGCCGCCACCGTGGCCGCGGCCGTGCCGGATGTCGGGGGCGCCAGCGTCGCCGACGCGCTCGGGGCGGCGGAGGGGTCGGACGACGCCGCTGCCGTGGTTGCGGTGGTTGCGGTGGTGTTCGCGGCGGCCGGTGAGGCCGCCGCTCCGGTCAGGACGGCGCCGCAGAGGAGGAGCACGGTGGTTGTCGCCGCGGCTGACAGCGTCAGCTTGCGCACGGTCACGTGGAGGGTCCCTTCGGGGTCAACGGTGCTGAGGCAGTGGTGACTTGTGGCGGGACGCACAGTCCGGAGCCGTCGCACCGACTCTCGAACCGCCGGGTAACATAGCACTGACCGACAGCGTTGTTGACTGGTTCGGGCCAATCCCGGGTCGCGGCCACCGAGACTTCACCGCCCTGGAGCGGGGCCTTCCCCTCTGGTTCACGCGGCACTCGGCGACCGGGGCCGAGACGGGCCGACGGAGCGGATCCGGAGCGGTTCCGACCGTACCGACCGGCCGTCACCTCCGCCGAACAGCCGCCCCGCTCACGGCCTCCTACTCACGGCCTCCTACTCACGGCCTCCCGCTCACGGCTTCGCCGGGCGCGGCCAGTCCAGGACGGCACGCACCGTCCCCGCGAGGAGCCACTCCTTGTCCTCGGCGCCGAGCCGGTCGGTCTCCCGCAGGGCGAAGAGCTCGTCGGCCCAGCAGTGGTCGCCGCTGATCATGGTGTGGTCGCTGGCCCACATGACGCGCTCGCGGCCGAAGGCGTCCAGCACGCGCAGCAGTTTGTCGAGCGCGGGCGTGAACGGGTAGTCGCCGGCGTGGAACAGCTCCGGGCCGTGCCCCCACTTGATCATGATGTTCGGCTGGTCGGACAGCCGCAGGACGTCCTCGAACTCCTCGTCGTTCACCGGCATTCCGACGTGGTCGAGGACGATCGGGGTGTCGGGATGGGCTTTCGCGTAGGGGCGCAGCAGGTGCCCGTTGCGCGCCGTCATCGCGAAGACGGGCAGGCCGTGGTCGGCGGAGGCGTCGAACACCGGCCCGTAGTCGCCCCGGGCCAGTTCCCTGACGTCCTCGTCCTCGCGTGCCACGATCCGCACCGCCCGGGCGTGCGGCGCATCGGCCACGGCCCTGATGCCTGCGGCCAGTTCGGGATCCCGGTGGTGGATGCGCAGCAGGTAGCAGAAGCGCTCGGGGTACCGGATCGACGCCATCTCGGCCCCGGGCGCGACGGCACGGAACGCGCGGGCCCCCGGCAGCGCGATGCCCGGCTCGCCGTGGCCGGTCCGGGCCTCGAACCCCCAGAACTCGTCGATCACCGCCGCCTGGATGCCCAGGGCGTTCATGGCGGCGAGGGTCTCCTCGGCGCTCATGGTGAGGTGGAGGTGGATCTGAGCGTCGACGATGTCCATCGGCATGGGTACGTGCCTTTCGCGAACCCGGCCCGGGCCCGGGGGCGAGGTGCGGCGCCACGGTGCCGGTGTCCGCGCCGGACGTCCTCGCAGCCTCACCGTAGGGAACAACGAGGCCGAACCATCAACGACACTTCGGAGCAAGGGGTATGAGTCCTGATCACGCCCCCACGGCGGCCCGGCAGCGGCGCGGCGCCGTCAGCTGCCCTGCTTGGTGAGACGGGCCGTGGCCGGGAGGCCGATGAGAAGCAGGAGCGCGGCTGCCGCGGCGTAGGCGAGGTGGTGGCCGCGCAGCGACAGGTCGCCGTGGCCCGCCGCGCCGATGGTCTGGGCGATACCGGCGAGGACGGTGAGGCCGATGCCGCTGCCGATCTGCAGGGCGGTGGGGTGGACGAGCCCTCCCGGAGTGCCGACAGAGACGTGGTCGGTCAGTCACCGATCCCGAGATGCAGGATGGTGGCCCAACTGTCGCTCACCAACAGCAGGTTGCGCCACCATATGCAGCCCGAGTGCGGACCTCCGACACCGCCGGAGCCACGGGGCGGCCTCACGCTCGCAGGCGCCCCGAGCAGGGCCGGGGGCCACGATCCCGGAGGGCAGTGAGCGCGCGCCCGGCGATCTCGTCGGGCGCGCCGACGGCGTCGACCGTGACGAGGAGGTCCTGCCTGGCGTAGTGCTGGGTGATGGGCTCCAGCATCGCCTCGTGGGACCTGAACCGACTGCGGATGCTGTTCTCGTTGTCCTCCCCGCGTTGATGGAGCTCACCACCGCAGACGTTGCAGAAGCCATCGATGAGGAGATGATCCACCGACAGCTCGAAGATGTGGCTCTGGTCCTCGCGGCAAAAGCGACGGCCCGCCAGGCGACGGACGTGACGCTCCATCTCCTCCTCGGGAAGACGCAGGTGCAGCACGCTGTCGAGGGGCTTGCCGAGCTCGCCGAGCAACTCGTCCAGAGCGAGCGCCCGGGCGGCGCTGAGCGGGTGTCCGACGAGGAGGAATCCCGCATGGGCCCACCGGTGCAGGCGGTCGCGGACGATCTCGGTGATGATCTCGTCCGGAAACAGTGCGCCGGAGTCGATGGCCTCCGCGGCTCGGACCCCCAGCTCGGTGCTCCGGGAGATATGAGCACGTATGAGATCGCCGGGGTGGATCCGCGGCACGGCCAGGGCCTTGGCCAGCGCAGTGGCGGGGGCTTCCCGTCTGAACACCGGAGGCTGGAAGAGAACGACGCGCATCAGCCCATGATGCCCGTCCGGTGCCACCGGGCCTTGACCGCATGCCGTCGAACCTTGACGGACGCGCGTTCGCTTCATCGACCGCTGCTCCCGCCGATCTGCTAGCCTTCCGGGGCCGTGCGAGAGAACAAGGAGGTGGTACCCGTGAACGTATCGACATGGGTGCTCTCCTCCGGGGTCACGGTCGGGCGATAGGTCGTCGTCCGGGAGCGCCGTTCCAGCGCACTCCCGAAAGGCACGACCATGAACTTCACTTCCGAACAGCGCCTCGACGACGGCACCCTCGAGCGCGAGTTCACCCTCGGCGAGATCCCCGGCATCCTGTGGACGCCCGCATCCGCCTCCGTGTCCGAGCCGGTCCCGCTGATCCTGCTCGGCCACCCCCCGCTCGGCCTGCACAAGATGTACCCCCGGCTGGTCGCCCGGGCCCGACGCTGCGCGGCAGACGGCTTCGCCGCGGCCACCATCGAACTCCCCGGGAGCGGTGACCGGCCCCGCTGGGCCGCGGCCGAACAGGCCCGCGCCGACCTGCGGCAGGCCATGGCCGCCGGTGAGCCGGTCGGTGACGAGATCATCGACGCCCTCATCCTCCCGCTCGTCGAACGGGCCGTCCCGGAATGGCGGGCCGCCCTGGACTCCCTCCTCGCACGGCCCGAGATCGGCGGCCCGGTCGGGTACTCGGGGGGAATCATCTCCATCGGCATCCGGCTGGTGGTGGTCGAACCGCGCATCGTGGCCGCCGGCCTCTTCGCCGGGAGCTTCGTTCCCCGCGCCATGTTCGAGGAGGCCCGCCGGGTCACCGTTCCGCTGCACGTCCTGCTGCAGTGGGACGACGAAGGGAACGACCGGCAGGCGTCCCTGGACCTGTTCGACGCCTTCGGCTCCCAGGAGAAGACGCTGCACGCCAACATGGGCGGGCACACGGGCGTCCCGCAGTTCGCCGGGGAGGACGCGGCCGGGTTCTTCGCCCGGCACCTGCGCTGATCACGGGCCGGACCAGCGGCCGGCCCAGTAGGCAGGAGGCGGTGCCGGCCGGCACACCACTCGTCAAGGACGGCCTGGGCTCTCCGTGACGGCGCCGGCCAGCAGGCGCACAACCGCCCCGACCGGGCCGGTAACCAGCCATCAGCGGTACCGGCCCGATCGGAGCGGCGCCCGGTCGGAGCAGCGCCCGATCGGGGCCGCGCCCGGCCACCAGCCGAACCGGACCCGGCTCCAGCCCGTATGAACCTGCTGGCAGCTCCGCTCGGCGGACCCTGGGGGCCGAGGGCCCGGGCTGTAATGGCCGGGATCCGACGCCCCGTCCCGGAGATCTGCAACCCATTAACCGGAAATCCTGCCGGTCACGGTGGTGGATCTCCGGTCCGGTTGCTGAGCGGTCGCGGGACGTCGCACACTGACAATAGGCACTCCACAGGCCTGATGGCCCCCTCCGACTCTGAAACCTCACCCGCACCCGGTCTCCGGCGGACGAGACAGTGAAATGATGCGCATCACCGAGAGTTCGCGGACACCGCAGGTGAATCGCAGAAATTCAAGAAGTGGGCACCATGAAGCTGCTAGCGGAAATCGACAAGGTAGTCGCCACCGGAAAGGTGGTGGCTTCGGCGGACGACGAAGCCGTCGCGGACATCGTCATCGCCACGATCACGAGTGGCATCTCGGCTTCGTTCTACCTGACCCGCGCCCAGGCCGCTGTCATCAAGGAGCGGTTCTGGACTCCGGAGCGGATTCGCCGCACGGGGCTCCGCCCGATATCCCCTGAGGAGACCGAAAGGATTCGAGTGGAGCTGGGCGTCAGGGTCGCGAACTTCAGATGCGCCCCGATCACGTGCGCCTGCGGCCACGTCTACGACGCATTCGACTTCATTCAGCAAGGGATTCGCGAACACGGCCTCGACGTCGTCAATTCTGTGTTCTCCCTGAAGGATTCGACGTTCCTCCAGGTCAATCCGTCGTTCACCCCGATCTGCCCCGTGGACGACCAAAAGCTGATCCGTACCCACGGCGCCGACGACGGCTTCGAATACGACTGCGACGAGTACGGCGGGTGCTGCTACCAGGAGTGATGCGAGGGCGTTCTGCGGGTGTCGGCGGTCGTTCCTCCGTCACTCGGCCAGGGCCGCGCGGAGGAACGCGAGGATCTCGGCCCGGGCGGCTTCGGCCTGTGGTTCCAGGCCGGGCAGGGTGAGGAACGCGTGCTTGGCTCCCGGGTATTCGGAGAGCCGCACGGGGGTCCCTGCCTCGCGCAGCCGCTCGGCGTAGCTGCGGCCGTGGTCGGCGACCGCGTCCCGGGTGGGCACCACCACCAGCGCCGGGGCGAGCCCGCTCAGGTCGTTCGCGTGCAGCGGTGAGACCGCGCCGGCGTCGGCTCCCGGCGGGACGGCGAGCCGCTGGAAGAGCCGCAGCAGCGGCAGGGCCGGGGCCGGGTTGTCCGCGTACTCGGCGATCGAGGGGTGATCGAACATCCCCGTCCCGGTCACGTCGGCCACCGGATTGACCAGCACCTGCGCCTTGAGCTCCACGCCGGCCTCCCTGGCCCTGATCGCCGTCAGGGCGCTGATCAGCGCGCCACAGCTCTCACCGAAGACGGCCGTGCGAGCCGGGTCGACACCCCACTGCGCGGCATGCCGCACCACGTGCTCCAGCACGCCCCAGCCGTCGTCGGCGGCGTCCGCGAGCGGACTGCCGGGGGCGAGGAGGCGGTGCTCGACCGAGACGACCAGCGCGGGCAGTTCGACGGCGAGGTGGCTGTTGGCCCAGTCGCACTGGGTCGCCGTGCCCACGAATCCCCCGCCGTGGACATGGACCACGAGTGGCAGGTCGGTTCGGGTGCCGGCCTCGCCCTCCCCCGTCGACTGCGGCCGGTACACCCGGACCGGGAGGTCACGGCCGGGCAGCGCCACCTGCCGCCAGGCGATCGCGGCGCCGGGATCGGGTTCCCCGAGGACGGCCCGAGCCGCGCCCGACGCCCGCCAGCGGTTCTCGGTGTCGCGGTAGGCGAGCAGCTCCTCGGTCGTGATCACCGAGTAATCCGGCTCCGGCGGCCGTGTCGCGAAAGCGCTCCCACTCATGTGTCCTTCTCCCCCTCCCGGCCGGGTGCCGGGGTCTCGTTGTGGTCGGACTGTGCGTTGCACCGATTATGCACGCGGTGCGTGCAACAGCAAGTGCATAAGCAAGCGCATGAGCAAGTACAAGAGCAAGTGCATGGACTAGGCTGAGCCCGGACGAGAGACGAGAGGGGCGGGACGTGACCGGCCGAAGGCGATGGTCGACCGAGGAGATCCTCGACACGGCGGCGGAACTGCTGCGCACGAGCGACGCCGAGTCGTTCAGCGTGCGCAAACTCGCCGCGGCACTCGGGACCGACTCCTCCAGCCTCTACCGGCACTTCCGGAACAAGACCGAACTGCTGCGCGCGGTGGCCGACCGGATCCTGCTGGCCTCCATGGACGGCTACCGCCCCGAGGGCGACTGGAAGCAGCGCATCACCGCCCTGGCCCTGCGCCTGCGCGAGGCCTTCGGCGAGCAACTCCAACTCGCCGCGGTGTGGGGACGCTACGGGTCCGGCGGCACCGGATCCCGCATGGTCATGGAGGAACTGCTGCAGGCCCTGCGCGCGTCCGGCCTGCCCGACGAGGAGGTCGCGGTGCGGTACCACCGCATCGTCATCCTCCTCGCCGCGCTGATCTCCTCCGAGGCCGGCATCAGCACCGTCACCCCCGAGGAGTACGAGCAGGGCATGGAGCAGTTCCGTGTCGCCGTACTCGGCGCCGACCCCGAACGCTTCCCCGCCCTGGCCCACTTCGCCCGCGACATCCGCCCCCTCGGAGCGGACCGCCGCGCCGCCTTCGAGGAAATCCTCGCCGCCCACCTCGCCCGGATCGAGGCCCTGCTCCCCTGACGCGCCGGACCGTGGGTGCCGTGCGGTCGCCGAATACGCCTGGACCCTTGCCCTCGCCGTCAACCGCCGCCTCACCCACGCGCCGCCAACCGCACCCGCGAGTTCGGCTTCCGCCTCGACGGCCTCCTCGGCCGCGACATCCACGGCATGACCGTCGGCGTCATCGCCACCGGCAAGATCGGCGAATGCTTCGCCCGCGCCGCCGTCAGCCCCTGGACTCAGCGGACCGATCATCACGAGACAGCGAAGCACCGGGCGACCCGGACGCCCACCACTTGCCAAAGACCCCTTGCCTCGACGCCGGACAACAGCCCCTCAGTCTCCACGCCCGGAGCCGTCGCTGTCAGTCCGTATGGTTCCGGGTTCCATGCCCTGCGGCACGTGGCTACCGTCCGAACCGTCGGATATCCGGCGGTCCGGACGGGCCGCCATCACGCGCCTTCAGGAGGTCACGGTGACCGCGAACCACCCCACCCGCAGGAGCATCCTCAAGTCCGCCGGCGGGCTCGGCACCGCGCTGGCGCTCGGCGGCGCGAGCGTCCTCGCGACTGCCTCTGCCGCTCACGCGGCCGACGACGGCTTCGGCCTGCACATCTCCGACCGCAACGAGGGCGACGCCCGGATGTGGTACTACCGCTTCCGGACCGCCGAGATCGGCTGGGAGCCGGCCGTCAACGTGCTGCTTCCCGACGACTACCACACCAGCGGCCGCACCTACCCGGTCCTCTACCTGCTGCACGGCGGCCTCCAGGACTTCATCGAGTTCGACCGCCGGGGCGTCCGCGACTGGACCATCGGCAAGCCGCTGATCGTCGTGATGCCCGACGGCGGGCAGGCCGGCTGGTACTCCAACCCGGTCAGCACCAACGTCGGCCCCCGCAACTGGGAGTCCTTCCACATCAACCAGCTGATCCCCTGGGTCGACGCCAACTTCCGTACCTTCGCCGAGCCCGAGGGCCGCGCCGTCTCCGGCTTCTCCATGGGCGGTTTCGGCGCCCTGAAGTACGCCGCCAAGTACTGGGGCCACTTCGCCTCGGTCAGCGCCCACTCCGGCCCGGCCAGCCTGCGCCTCCACAGCGGCGCGCTCGCGCACTGGGCCAACGTCTCCTCCGCCGTCCAGGACCTGGCCGGCGGCAGCATCTACGGCATGCCTCTGTGGGACCAGGCCAGGGTGACCGCCGACAACCCGGTCGAGCGCCTGGAGAGCTACCGCAACAAGCGGATCTTCCTGGTCGCCGGCACCAGCCCCGACCCGACCAACCCCTTCGACACCTTCAACGAGACCGAAGTGCTGGCCGGCCAGCGGGAGTTCCGCGCCCTGCTCGACGGCGCCGGCATCCCGTACGAGGCCCACGAGGAGTCGGGCGGCCACTTCATCCGCCCGGACATGATGCAGCGCGACATCGACGGCATCATCGGCCGCCTGCGCAAGGCGTGAGGGGCGCTCCGATGGTCTCCCTCACCTCGCGGTCGGCCCTGGCCGCGGCCGCCCTGCTGCTGCCGCTCACCGTGCCGGCCGCTCCCGCCGTGGCCGCTCCCGCCCTGGCCGCCGGGTTCGCGGCGGCCTGCCCGGCCCGCGGTCAGATCTCCCAGCACTACTCCCAGGAGCACAACGGCATCGACATCGCCAACGACTACGGCACCCCGATCTACGCGGCCGGCGACGGCAGGGTCGTCCTCTCCGGCACGACGCCCGACTACGGCCAGTGGATCCGCATCCTGCATCCGGACGGGACCATCACCGAGTACGGGCACATGCAGCGGCGGGACGTCTTCGAGGGCGACGACGTGACGGCCGGTCAGCAGATCGCGCTGATGGGCAGCGAAGGCAACTCCACGGGCCCGCACCTGCACCTGCGGGTCTGGGCCGACCCGAACGCGTCCATGCGCACGGACCCGGAGCCCTATCTCGCGGAGCGCGGCGTCACCGTGCCCTGTGTCCCCGGAAGCGGCCCCCGCCCGGCCCCGCTGGTGTATCCGGCGGAGTCCGGCCGGGTGGTCTCGGCGCGTTCGGCGGACGGACGCCTCGAAGTGTTCGCCGCCGGCGCGAACGGCGTCTCGCACGCCTGGCAGACCGCGATCAACGGCGGCTGGTCCGAGTGGGAGGACCTCGGCGGCCCCGGCGGCGCGGAACTCACCATCGGTCCCAACGCCGACGGCCGACTGGAGATGTTCGCGATCAACGGCTCCACCCTCCAGCACCGTTACCAGCTCCAGCCCTCCGGCGCCTGGTCCGGCTGGGAGGACTTCGGCACCGGAGGCCACGACATCGCCGTCGGCACGAACCAGGACGGCCGCCTCGAAGTCTTCGCCTCCGGCCCGGTCGGCGTCTTCCACCGCTACCAGACCGCACCCAACAGCGGCTGGTCCGGCTGGGAGGCCACCGGCGGAGGCCCCGCCAACAGCGAGATCGAACTCGGCAAGGCCCCCGACGGCCGCCTGGAAGTGTTCGCCCTCAACGGCACCACCTTCCAGCACCAGTGGCAGACCGCCGTCAACGGCACCTGGTCCGCCTGGGACGACTTCGGCACCGGAGGCCACGACCTCACCGTCAGCCACAACCAGGACGGCCGCCTGGAGGTCTTCGCCTCCGGACCCGCCGGCGTCTACCACAAGTACCAGACCAACCCCACCAGTTGGTCCGGCTGGGAAGCCACCGGCGGCCCCGCCGACTCCCGGCTCACCAGCCAGCAGACCGCGGACGGCCGGGTCGAGGTGTTCGCCATCAACGGCAGCACCGCGCAGCACATCTGGCAGACCGGCCTCAACGCCCCGTACGGCCAGTGGGACACCTTCGGCACCGGCGGCACCGAGATCGGCGCCGCCACCAACGCCGACGGCCGGATCGAGGTGTTCGGCTCCAACACCGACGGGGTCCACCACAAGTGGCAGACCGGCTTCTCCACCTGGTCCGAATGGGCCTGGCTGAACACCACCCACGGACCCGCCGTCGGCCGAGGAGCCCTCACGTGACCAGAGCGCAACGCACCCTGCTGTCCACGCTCGCCGCGCTGGGCGTGACGGCGGGCCTGATGGTCGCCGCCCCCTCCGCGCCGGCCGCCACCGGCAGCGACCTGTGCGCCGAGGTCGGCTACCGGGCGGGCTTCCGCGGCGAAGCCCTGGTGACCGCGATCGCCGTCGGCCTCGCCGAGTCCAGCTGCAACCCGCTGGCCTCCAACACCCAGGGCAACACCCCGGACACCTCCACCGACCGCGGCCTGTGGGAGATCAACGACCACTGGCACAGCGAGGTCTCCGACGCGTGCGCCTACGACGCCCAGTGCAACGCCGACGCGGCCTACAAGATCTCCAACGGCGGCCTCGACTGGCACCAGTGGTCGACCTACAGCGCGGGCGCGCACCTGCGGCACATGGACGAGGCGCGGGCCGCCGTGGACCGGCTCGGCCACCACGAGCCCGGCCCCGCGCCGCTGGAGTATCCGGCGGAGTCCGGCCGGGTGGTCTCGGCCCGGTCCGCGGACGGGCGGCTGGAGGTCTTCGCGGCCGGCCGGAACGGCGTCTCGCACGCCTGGCAGACCGCGATCAACGGCGGCTGGTCGGAGTGGGAGGACCTCGGCGGCCCCGGCGGCGCGGAACTCGCCATCGGTCCCAACGCCGACGGCCGACTGGAGGTGTTCGCGATCAACGGCTCCACCCTCCAGCACCGTTACCAGCTCCAGCCCTCCGGCGCCTGGTCCGGCTGGGAGGACTTCGGCACCGGAGGCCACGACATCGCCGTCGGCACGAACCAGGACGGCCGCCTCGAAGTCTTCGCCTCCGGCCCGGTCGGCGTCTTCCACCGCTACCAGACCGCACCCAACAGCGGCTGGTCCGGCTGGGAGGCCACCGGCGGAGGCCCCGCCAACAGCGAGATCGAACTCGGCAAGGCCCCCGACGGCCGCCTGGAAGTGTTCGCCCTCAACGGCACCACCTTCCAGCACCAGTGGCAGACCGCCGTCAACGGCACCTGGTCCGCCTGGGACGACTTCGGCACCGGAGGCCACGACCTCACCGTCAGCCACAACCAGGACGGCCGCCTGGAGGTCTTCGCCTCCGGACCCGCCGGCGTCTACCACAAGTACCAGACCAACCCCACCAGTTGGTCCGGCTGGGAAGCCACCGGCGGCCCCGCCGACTCCCGGCTGACCAGTGGACGTTCGCCGGACGGCCGGGTGGAGGTGTTCGCCATCAACGGCAGTACCGCGCAGCACATCTGGCAGACCGGCCTCAACGCCCCGTACGGCCAGTGGGACACCTTCGGCACCGGCGGCACCGAGATCGGCGCGGCGAACAACGCCGACGGCCGGATCGAGGTGTTCGGCTCCAACACCGACGGGGTCCACCACAAGTGGCAGACCGGCTTCTCCACCTGGTCCGAGTGGGCCTGGCTGAACACCACCCACGGACCCGCCGTCGGCTGACCACGCCGGTAACCCCCTGGAGCACAGCAATGCACCCGATCAGCAGGCGCGGCCTGCTGCGGGCGGCCGGAGCGGGAGCACTCGTACTCCCGCTCTCGGGCCGTACCGCCTCAGCGGCATCCGCCGCCGCCGAACCGCCCCACCTGTGGGTCGGCGCCGGCCCGTTCGCCCACGTCCACGACCCCTCCACCGCGCACCGCCGTTACCTCAACGACCACACCCTGGTCCAGGCCGGCGGACGCTGGCACCTGTTCAGCATCGTCGGCGACAGCGCACCGCCCGGTCAGGCGCCCGACAGCGCCGCCGAGGTCTCGCTCGCGCACGCCTCGGCGCCCTCCCCGTCCGGGCCGTGGAGCAGCCACCCGGACGCGCTGACCGTCGACCCCTCGTACTTCGGCGAGGAGCACCTGTGGGCCCCGCACGTCGTCGAGTCGGGCGGCGTCCACTGGATGTTCTACGCGGCGGGCGGGAGCGCCGGGGCGGCGATCAACGCCGCGACCTCCACCGACCTGTCCACCTGGACCAGGCTGCCGTCCGGGCCGCTGTTCCGCGGGACCGCCGCCCGCGATCCGATGGTGCTGCGGATCGCCGACCAGTGGGTGATGTACTACACCGAGCTGTCCGCCCCCGGCGGGCACCACCAGGTCTGCTACCGGCGCTCCACCGAGCTGCGGACCTGGAGCGAGCCCGGCGTGGCCTTCGCCGACGCGGCCACCGCCGCGGACGGCGTCTCGATCACCGAGTCGCCCTTCGTGGTGGCCCGGGACGGCTGGTACTACCTGTTCCTCGGACCGCGCAACGGCTACGAGGGCACCGACGTCCTCGCCTCCCGCGACCCGTTCCGCTTCTCCCTCGACGGCCGCGCCGGCCATGTGCCGGGCCACGCCGTGGAGGTGGTCACCGACGGGCAGCAGTGGTGGGCGAGCGCCGCCGGCTGGTTCCGCCGCGGCCTGTACCTGGCGCCGCTGGACTGGCGGTCCACCCCGCCGCCCTGGCAGAGCCCGGACAACCCGGTCGCCGCCCCGGACGTCCAGGGCCGGCTGAACGTGTTCGCCCTCGACGCGGCCGACCGGTCGATGCTGCGCCGTGTCCAGACCGACCCGGACTCCGACACCTGGTCGGACTGGGAGGTGTTCGGGACGCCCGCCGGCGCGGTGCCCGTGCTGGGCCGCAACGCCGACGGCCGGCTGGAGGTGTTCTCGCTCGCCCCCGACGGCGCCAACCTGCACCACCGCGTCCAGCGGACGGACGGCAGCTGGTCGGACTGGGAGGTCTTCGGCGGCCCGGCCGGCGCCGCCCCCGCCGTCGCCCGGAACGCCGACGGCCGGCTGGAGGTCTTCGCGCTCGCCCCCGACGGCGCCCTGATCGCCCGCCGCCGCCAGGCCTCGCCCGGCTCGACCGGCTGGGACGACTGGGACGCGGGCTTCAGCGGCCCGGTGGGCGCTCCGCCGGTCGTCACCGCCAACGCCGACGGCCGGCTGGAGGTGTTCGTGCTCGCGCCCGGCGGCGCGGCGCTGCTGCACCGCTGGCAGACCTCGGCCGGCGGCGCCTGGTCCGCATGGGAACGCTTCGGGACGCCCGCCGGGGCCGCGCCGCGGGTGGCCCGCGACGGCACCGGACGGCTGAACGTCACCGCGATCGCCCCCTCCGGCACGGCCGCCCTCCAGCGCCGCCAGTCGGTGCCCAGCGGCGGCTGGGACGCCTGGCAGCCGCTGCTCGGCTGGTCCACCGCGGCGCCACTGACGATCGCCGGCGCGGACGGCCGGTTGGAGGCCTTCACCCTCTCCCCCGGCGGCGAACGGCTGGCCCACCGCTGGCAGTCGGCGCCGGCCGGAGCCTGGGAGCCTCTGGACGTGTTCGGCGAGGACTTCGGCGAGCCCGGCCAGGTGCTCGCCGCGCCGCCCTCGGCCGCGGCCGACTCCACCGGGCGGCTGCACGTCTTCGCGGTGGCCGAGGACGGCCGGTTGCGCACCCGCGTCCAGGACCGGCCCGGCGGCGGCTGGCGGCCGTGGGCCGCGTTCGGCGACCGCCCGGTGGCACCCCTGCGTCCGGGGGCGCCGATGCTCTGACCGAACACCCGTGCACTCCGCTGCCACCTTGTCAAGTAGCCTGCCGCTCCGGTTTATTGTCGTAGGCGAAGAGGTACCGTTCGTCCGTCCGGCAAGAGTCGGCGCGCGAGACGGGGAGCGGTGCGCGGGACGGAGGAGCGGTGCGCGGGATTGTCGTCCACCTGCCGGCGGGGAACGGCGGCGACACGGTGACCTTACGACTCGGTCCGGGAGAGCGGGCGCGCTTCGGCCGCGGATCCGCTCACAGGCCGGTGGAACTGCGCCTCGGCGACGAGTCGGTCTCCCGGCTGGCCGGTGAGATCCACGCGACCGACGACCACTGGCAGTTGAGCAACCTCAGCAACTCCCACGCCTACCTGGTGGAGAATCCGGAGGGCGCCGGCGAGTACCTGCGGGTGCCGCCGCGGCGGGTCGGCGCACCGATCCCCTTCGAGTTCTCCCGGGTGGTGCTGCCCTCCCGGCGGGAAACCCCGCTGTCCTTCCAGGTGTTCGCGCCCGACCACGTCTACCTGGACCTGGACGCCCGCGGCGGCTCCTGGGAGAGCCGCACCATGACGGCGTACTCGTTGGACGAGACCGCCACCTACTTCCTGGTCCTGGTCGCGCTCTGCGAACCATGGCTGCGCGACCACTCCCTCGCCACCGTGCCCACCACCCCGCAGGTGGTCGCGCGGTTGCACGGCCACCCCTCCTGCGCCCGTCTCACCGCCCGCGCGGTCAGCTCGCACCTCGACTATCTCGCCGCCGAGAAGCTCCGCATCGACCTGCCCGACGGCGACCGCGCGGACCGCCGCGGCGGCAAACGCGAGGCCGTGGTGGGGCTCGCCCTGAAGTTCGGCATCGTCCGCGAGGAGCACCTCGTGCTCCTGCCGAACCCCGGACCCGGCCGGTCCGGACGGTAGGGAGGGCCGGCCATGCCGCAGAACCCGGCCTTCCCCGGGGACGGCGAGGAACTTCTGCCGACCGGCCACCGGGTCGGAGAGTGGACCGTCACCGGGCTGATCGGTGAGGGCGGCTGGGCGACGGTATACGCCGCCCGCCGGGCCGACGGCGGGGGCGGGCCGGATGACACGGTCGCCCTCAAGGTGCTGCTGACCGCCGGACTCGCGCCCCGCCAGGCCCGCCAGGTCGCCGAAGCCGCCCGGCGCGAAGCCGAGTTGGGCCGTACCGCCCCGCACCCCCGGCTGGTGCGGCTGCTCGATGCCGTCGTCCTGGCCGCCCCCGACCAGCCGTCGCTCGACGGCGCGATCGTCCTGGTCATGGAACGCGCCCGGTGCACCCTGCGCGACCTGCTCGCCATCGGCATCGACGAGGCCTACGGCGCCAGGATCGTCACCGGCATCTGCGAGGGCCTGGCCCACCTGCACCGCTCCGGCTGGGTCCACACCGACCTCAAGCCGGAGAACGTCCTCATCGGCGCGGACGGAGAGGTCCGCCTCTCCGACTTCGGCCTCGCCATCGAGCTCACCGGCACCCACGGCCACGGCTCCCCGATGGGCACCCCCGACTACCTCCCGCCGGAACGCTGGAAGGAACCCCTCGGCGAACACGGCGTCAAGATCCGTACCACCGCTGACATCTGGGCGCTCGGCATCGTGATCCACGAGGTCTTCGCCGCCGGCGGCCGGCCGTTCCCCGGCGCCACCTCCGCCGCCCGCTGCGCCGCCACCCAGCAGTACGCGGAAGGCCGCGCCGCCCTGCGGCTGGCCGCCGCCGTCCCCCCGTTCTGGCGCGCCCTGGCCGCCGACTGTCTCGCCCCCACCCACACCGCCCGCGCCCCGCACACCGCGGAGAGCCTGCTCACCCGCATCCGCGCCCACCGCCCCGGCCGGCGCGCGCGCCGCCCGAACCCTCGCCCTCGCACCGCTCTGCTGGCCCTGGCCTCCTGCGCCACGGTCGCCGTCACCGGCACCGCCCTCTGGCCGCACCCGGGACCGTCCGGACAGCCCGCCCACGTCCGGGTCTTCAACACCGAACGCGGCTGTCAGGACCGCACCGACCGCGACCCCCAGTGCAGCCTCGGCCTGGCCGTCGACCCCCTGCGCCCCTACACCGCCGACAACGTCGTCCCCGTGCGGGTCTGGCACAACGACACCCTCGACGCCGACTGCCAGCTCCCGACCGGCCTCCCCGTCATCAACGAGGAGGACCTCGTGTCCACCCTCTGGTACCGCATCCGCCTGCCGGGACCCACCACCGCCTGGCTCCCCGCCGTCCGCACGAGGGACCGTCCGGCCCTGCTCCGCTGCCTGTGACCGCCGCCGGCGCGGCTACCGTCCGTTCCGGCCCTGCTCCCGCCCGCGCAGGGACACCCCGAAGCGCGAACGGGCTCGACCCGCTGCGACAGCCGGGGGTCGACCAGCTCTTTGAGCCGGGGCAACTCCCTCGGCGGTGCCATCGCGATGCAGCTCACCGTTCACGCCCCCGAGCGCGTGTCCTCGCTGACACTGCTCAACAGCGCCGGCTTCGGCCGCGAGGTCACCCGGGCGCTGCGCATCCTCGACCCGTCGCTGCTCTGGCGGCTGATTCTGCGCCCCACCAAGGGGAACGCACAGCTCGCGGAGCGTTCCCTCTTCCACGATCCGGACTTCGCGACCCCCGAACGGACAGCCGCGGCACTCACTCTCGCCCGCCGCGAAGGAGTGGTCGTGGCCGGGGCCGGCGACGTGGGCCGGAGCGACGAGGGCCGGCGGCGGCCGGGCCGGCGGGTCGAGGAGTGCTGCGGTGCGCTCTGCCGTGTCGGCGGGCAGGCGGTCGACCGAACCGACCGCCTGCTCACGTGGACAAGCCGTCGAGCTCGCCCCCGATCGCCTCCCGCAGGCCGTCGTGCTCCGGTCCGAGCGCCATGGCCGGATCGCGCCAGTTCTCCGCGGGATACAGCCACACCGGGCGGCGGACGCGATCCGGGTTCTCCCACTCGAACCGCGGCCACACGTGCGCGTGCAGGAAGTTGTCGGTGTTGCCGAGGATCTCCAGGTTCACGCGCCGGAACTCCGGATCCAGGCGCCGGCAGACCCGCTCCACGGCCTCACCCAGCCGGTCCATGTCCGCCAGGAAGGCCGTTCGTTTGCCGCGCGGGAGATCGGACAGCCGCTGCACACCGGGCTCGTCCACCAGCAGGACCGAGTAGCCGGGCAGGAACTGCACGTCGCCGATCACCGCGAAGCCGGCGTCGAGCCGCCGGAGCACCGTGGGGTTCGTACCTTTCAGCGCACTGCCGATCCTGTCGCCCCGCCAGTCCTTCACCATGACACCGCACCCCGTACAAGCGTGACCGAGCAGGCCCGGCCGAATGATGGTCGCTGGTCGCTCCCCCGGCTCCGTGCCATGGTCGCATCCGGCCGAGGTGAACCTTGGCGTCGGCCGGGATCGGAAGGGGCTCGACGCTGCTGACCGAGCGCCGGCATACGAGGACCCGCCCCGGGGGCGCTCCCCGGGGCGGGGTGGGTCAGCTTCCGGCGGGGGCGCGGTGGCCGTGGCGGAAGAGCGGGGCGCGGGTGTCGAAGGGGACGTCCTCGCGGGAGGCGGCGACGGCGGCGTCGGAGGCGGGCAGGTCGAACGGGAGGGTCGCGGTCATCGGGGCGCGGCCGAGGGCGGCGTCCAGGACGACCTCGTCCGCGGCGCCGAACTCCCCGATCAGCAGGGTCGCGTGCGGGGCGAGCGGGGTGAGCACGGCTGGCCGTTCCAGCTGGGCGGCGAAGACCGTGGGGACAGCGGCGGCCAGGGCGGTGAACCGCTCGACCTCGGCCGCCTCGAACTCCAGCGAACCGCTGTGGAAGTGCTGTTCGAGCATGCCCTCGCGCCGCTCGTACGGGGTGGCGAGGCGGACGACGGCCAGGTCGGCCTGCTCGGGGTGCTCGACGAGGCTGCCGTACCCGGCGGCGACCTGCGGGTCGATGCCCTCGATGTAGAGCCGGGTGGCGGCGGTGGCCGTACGCGGCTCGCCGGCCAGGTGGACCACGGAGCGGCGCTGGACCTCGCGGCCGAGCGCCCGGCCCTCCGGGGTGCCGACCAGTTCGGCGGCGGCCTCCACGTCGACGTACGGGTCGTCGAAGAGGCCGAGGCGGAACTTGTCGCGCAGGATGCGGCGGGCCGACTCGTCGAGCCGGGCCTCGGTGACGGCGCCGGAGCGGACGGCGGCCAGGACCAGCTCCGGGTCGGTCTCGCCGCCGAGCTGGTCGGCGCCCGCGTCGAGGGTGAGCACGACCTGCTCGGCGACGGACAGCTCCTCGACGCCCCAGTGCCGCGGCGGCAGGGTGACCACGCCGGGGACGCTCATGCCGGTGATGGCGTTGAAGTCGGTGCAGACCACGCCGTCGAAGCCGTAGCGCCCGCGCAGCAGGCCGGTGATGACGTCCCGGTTGAAGTTGGCGCCGACCTCGGCGAGGCCGCTGCCGGAGGGGATCGCGTAGGCGGGCATGATCTGCGCGGTGCCCGCGGCGAAGGCCGCCTCGAAGGGGCGCAGGTGGGTCTCCAACTCGCCGCCGGGGTAGACCAGTCGGCGCCCCGCGGCGAAGTGCGAGTCCTCGCCGCCGGCCTGCGGGCCGCCGCCGGGGAAGTGCTTGGTCATGCAGGCGACGCTGTCCTGGCCGATCCGCTCGCCCTGGAGGCCTTCGATGTAGGCGGTGATCATGCGCGAGGCGCGCTCCGGGTCCTCCCCGAAGGTGCCGCTGATCCGGGCCCAGCGGGGCTCGGTGGCGAGGTCGGCCATCGGGTGGATGGCGACCCGGATGCCGACGGCGCACAGCTCGCGGCGGATCAGGTCGGCGTAGCGGCGCACCAGTTCGGGGTCGTCGGTGGCGGCGAGGCCGATCGGCTCGGGGCCGGTGCTGAAGCCGCCGCCGGTGTGGGCGGTGGCCGGGTTGGCGGTGAAGCCGTGCCGGGGGTCGGAGGAGAGGGTGACCGGGATGCCCAGCCGGGCGGCCGCGGCGAGGTCCTGGACGTGGTTGTTCCACGCGGCCATCGCGCGCGGGTCGGGGACGGCCATCATGGCGAAGTGGGTGAGGCCGCGTTCGGTGATCAGGTCGGCGCCGGAGGGGAACGGCGGGTGTTCGCCGGGGAGCATCCGGCCGTGCAGCATCAGCGCGGCCTTCTCCTCCACGGTCATCCGGCCGAGGAGGTCCTCGACCCGCTCCTCGACGGGCAGCCGCGGGTCCTCGTAGGGCTCCATGGTGCCGTTGTGGTTGAGGTCGCGGAAGGGCGTGCCGTCGGTGTGGTGCAGCAGGGTCGTCGTCATGCCGTCACCTCGGCGGCGTTCGACACGGCGGTGCGGACGGCAGTCGCAGTGCGGGCGGCGGCCTTGGCGTGGAAGGCGTCCAGGGTTTCCGCGGTGACCCCGCAGGTGGCCAGGAAGGCGGCGGCGCCGCCGTGCTTGGTGCGGACCAGGTCGAGGAAGGCGCTCATCGCTCCGGCGGGGGCTTCCAGCAGCGGGGCGGGGACGACCAGTCGGCCGGCCTCGGCCTCGTTGAGGGCGGCGCGGTTGCGGTCGGCGAGGCCGGCCCAGATCTGCTGGATCGCCTCGTTGGTGCGGGCGTAGTCGGCGACGATCTCCTCGGCGGGCACCCCGAGCAGCTCCAGCAGCAGCGCGGTGAGCAGCCCGGTGCGGTCCTTGCCGGCGGCGCAGTGCACCAGCACCCCGCCGGGGCGGGCGGTGGCCTCGACGGCGGCGGCCAGGGCCTGCGGCGCGGACTCGGCCATCAGCAGGTAGAAGGCGCCGAGGTCCTCGGCGGTGGTCATGGTCCGCATGGCCTGGGCCAGTTCGTCGTTGGTGGGCTCGATCCGGGCGGCGACGACGGCGATGCCGGCGGCCTCGGCGGCGGCCCAGTCCTCGGGGCTGCTCTCGGCCTCGCCCCGGAGGTCGACCACGGTGGTGACGCCGTGCTCGCGCAGCTGGGCGACGACGTCCGCGTCGGCGGCGGGGAAGGGCTGGGCGGAGCGGAACACGGCGCCGGGACGGATCCAGCGGCTCGCGGGGTCGGCGAGCACGGCGGGGTCGCGGAAGTTGACCAGGGACATGCGGGGGCCTTTCGGGATGTGCGAAGGGTCTTGCGAGGGGTGTGACGAGAGGTGTGGCGAAGGCGCGCGGCAGGGCCGCGCGAGGGGTGACGAGGGGCTGCGGAGGGGGGGAGTTGGGCGTGCGGTGCCGTCCGGGCGGCCGGCAGCGCGCCCGGGAACGGGAACGGGAACGGTGACGGGGCTCGGGTCAGCCCGCCACGGCGAGCACGTCCCGGTAGGCCTTGACCCAGCCGGCCAGCGTGCCGCTCTCCTGACCGATCAGGATGTGGCGCCGCACCATGCCGCCGAACATCGCGCCGAGCGCGGTCGGGCGCAGATCGGTGTCCGGGTCGGTGCCGAGCCGCTCGGCGGCGATGGTGACGGTGTGTTCGATGAAGGCGTCGATGACGACCAGGGCGTAGTTGTGGACGGAGTGCACTTCGAGCAGGCCCCTGCGCAGCCGCCGGCGGCGCTCGGTGTGCTCGACGGGCTCCTCCAGCCGTCCGCCGGTGACGGTCAGCGCGTGTTCGAGCGCGGCCCAGAGCGAGAGTTCGGCGGGAGCGGCGGCGAAGGCGTCGAGGACGACGTGGCCGAAGTCCCAGCCGAACAGCAGGGCTTCCTTGGCCGGGTAGTAGCGGAAGAAGGTGCGGTGGGCGACGTCGGCGCGGCGGCAGATCTGGTCCACGGTGGTGCGTTCGTAGCCCTGCTCCTCGAAGAGGTCGAGCGCCGCGGAGCGGATGCTGTCGCGGGTGCGCGCCTTCTTGCGGTCGCGCATGCCCGGCTCCGCCGCGGTGTCCGTCCCCTGCATCGTTCTTCCGCTCCTGTTCGGTGAGTTGGGTGTCCGAGTCGGTTCCGAGTCGGTTCCGAGTCGGTCTGTTCCGGTCTCGGGCGAGTGCCTGATCCGGTCCCGGGCGAGTGCCCGGTCCGGGCGTCGGTGGGGCCGCCGAGGGGGCGGCTGTCAGTACCGAATCACGTCCGACCGTGCTCGCTCAAGGCGGGAGCCGACTCTTCCGGGTTTCGTCATCCGAAGTTTGCACAACTGCCTTTTGGCAGTACTGCCACTTCCGAAATGGTGTGGACGTCGGCGGCCGCACTCCCCCTGGCCGCCCCCGCACCCCCCGAACCGAGGAACCATGAAGCGGCACACCCACCTCCTGGTAGCCGCGGCCTGCACGGCCGCGCTCACGCTCACCGCCTGCTCCGCCTCCGACGACGCCCTGTCCGGCACCGGCGCCGCCGCCGGGAACACCGGAGCGGCGGCCGACGGGCCGACCGTGGACGGCGGCACGCTCAAGATCGGCCTGGACCGGCCGTTCGCCAAGCTCGACCCGGCCGACGGAACGCTGATCCAGATGCCGATGATGGTCCTCGCCAACGCCCTGTACGACCCGCTGATGGTCAACGGCGACAACGGCACCGTCCAGCCGTACCTCGCCAAGTCCTTCACCCCCAACGCGGACGCCACGGTCTGGACCCTCGACCTGCGCGAGGGCGTGACGTTCAGCGACGGCAAGCCGCTCGACGCCCAGGCCGTCGCCGACCACGTCACCCGGCTCGCCAAGCCGGAGAGCAAGTGCGCCTGCGCCCTCGACGCGGCCGCCATCGGATCCACCACCGTCACCGGCCCGACCACCGTCGCCTTCACCCTCAAGGCGCCCGACGCCGCCTTCCCGAACCTGTTCACCCGCTCGCTCGGCTACGTCTCCGAGGCCCCGTCCGGCGACTCCCCCGCCGTCGGCTCCGGCCCGTACACCGTGGAGAGCGTGCAGCCCGGAGTCTCCGTCACCCTGACCCGCAATCCCGCGTACTGGGGCGCCAAGGGCCACGCCGACAAGCTCGTCTACCGGGTCCTGCCCGACGCCGACAGCCGCTACCAGTCGCTGCGCTCCGGCGACACCGACCTGATCTGGACCGAGACGCCCAGCCAGCTCAAGCAGGCCGCCGCCGACGGGCTGCGCACCGCCACCGGGCCCGGCTCCACCAGCACCGTGCTGTTCAACACCAAGGCCGCGCCCTTCGACGACGTCCGGGTCCGCCGGGCGGTGCAGTACGCGATCAACCGCAAGGCCCTGGAGAAGGTCGTCTTCCTCGGTCAGGGTTCCGTCGCGGACGGGCCGATCGGCTCCCGCTCCCCGTACCGCACCGCCGCCGGGTACCCGGCCCACGACCCGGCCAAGTCCCGTGCCCTGCTGGCCGAGGCCGGCCACCCCGACCTCGCCTTCGAGTACCTCGTCGACAGCCGCCCCGAGGCCCAGCAGCGCGCCACCGTGCTCCAGCAGATGCTCGGCGAGGCCGGGATCAGGATGACCGTCAAGCCGCTCGACAACGCGGGCCTGGGCACCGCGATGCTCCAGCGCAAGTTCCAGGTGATGGACTTCATCACCAGCATGTTCGGCGACACCGACACCGCGCTCAGCAGCCTCTACCTGCCGAACTCGCCGTACAACTTCATGAGTTGGTCGGACCCCGAGGCCCAGAAGGCGATCACCGAGGGCCGCGCCTCGACCGACCCGGCCAAGCGCTCGGCCGCCTACGGCCAGGCCGCCGCACGGGTCGTCGGCGAGGCGCCGATGGTCTTCCTCACCGAGAACACCGTCGGCTTCCTCGGCACCGCCAAGGTCGGCGGGCTGCCCGACCTGTCCAGGCGCACCGTCCTCAACGTCTCCCCCGCCACCCTGTGGGTGAAGCGATGACCCCCGGCACCCGGACCGCCCTGCGGTACGGCGGGCAGCTCGGCCGCGCCGCGGCCGTCCTGCTGCTGGTCGCCGTCGGCGCGCTCGCCCTGCCCCACCTGATGCCCGGTTCCCCCGCCGTCGCCGCCCTCGGCCCCACCGCCACCCCCGAGCAGATCTCCGCCTACGAGGCCGGGCTCGGCCTGGACCGCAACGTGCTCGCCGCCACCTGGCAGTGGATCGGCGACGCCCTGCACGGCGACCTCGGCCACTCGCTGTCCACCGGAGCGGCCGTCACCGGCGAACTCGCCGACCGCGTCCCCGTCACCCTCGAACTCTTCCTCGCCGCCCAGCTGGTGGCGCTCTGCCTGGCCGTGCCCGTCGCCCTGCTCTCCGCCTGGCGGCCCGGCGGCACCTTCGACAGGCTCGCCACCACCGCCACCTTCTGCTGGCTCGCCGTCCCCGGCTTCGCCCTCGGCCTGCTGCTCATCTGGATCGCCGCCGTCCAGCTGCGCGTCCTGCCCGCCACCGGCTGGATCCCGTTCACCGAGAACCCGGCCGAGAACCTGCGCCACCTGGTGCTGCCCGCCCTCACCCTCGGCCTCACCGAGGCCGCCGTGTTCACCCGCACCCTGCGCGGGCAGCTGCTCGACACCCTCGACCAGCCGTACATCGCCGCCGCCCGCAGCCGCGGCATGGGCACCACCCGGCTGCTGCTGCGCCGCGCCCTGCGGCCGTCCAGCCTGCCGTTGGTGACGCTGATCGGGATCGGCATCGGGACCTCGCTGGGCGGCTCGGTGCTGGTCGAGTCGCTGTTCGCGGTGCCCGGCGTCGGCAGCCTGGTCTCCGGGGCCATCGCCGGCCGGGACTTCCCGGTCGTCCAGGCCGTGGTGGTGGTCAGCGCCGTCGCCGTGGTCGCGGCCACCTTCGCGGTCGACCTGCTGTACCGCACGATCGACCCGAGGATCGCCCATGAGCACCGCTGAGACCACCACCGTGACCGCCGAGAGCGCCGCCGGGACCACCGAGACCACCGAGACCGATGGGAACGTCGCCGACATCGCCGCCGGGACCCCAACCGCCCGCCGCCGCCCGCCGGCCGGGGTGCTCGCCGCCGCGGCCTGGCTGGCCGTGGTCGCCCTCGCCGCCCTGCTGCTGCCCCTGCTGCCCGGCTTCGACCCGCTGCACGGCGACTTCGCCCACCCCTCCGCCGCCCCCGGCCCCGGCCACTGGCTGGGCACCGACGGCTCCGGGCGGGACATCCTGCAGCGCACCGTCGCCGGCGCCCGCGCCTCCTTCACCGTCGCCGCCCTGACCGTCCTGGTCGGGCTGCTCGGCGGCGGCGCGCTCGGCCTCGCCGCCGGCTGGTTCCGCGGCCCGGTCGACAAGGCCATCGGCTTCGCGACCGACCTGCTGATGTCCGTGCCCAGCCTGATCCTGGTGATGATCGTGGTCTCGATGCGCGGCCCCGGCCTCACCGTCATCGGCGGCCTGATCGGGCTGTTCACCGTCCCGCACTTCACCCGGGTGGTGCGCGCCGTCGTGCTCTCGCTCGCCGAGCGCGGCTTCGTCCAGGCCGCCCGCATGATCGGCACCGCCCCGCTGCGCATCCTGCGTCGCGAGATCGTCCCGCACGTCCTGCCGATCGCGCTCACCTTCGCCTTCACCGCCACCACCGTCGCCATCGTCGCCGAGGGCTCGCTCAGCTTCCTCGGCTTCGGGCTGCGCCCGCCGGAGCCCTCCTGGGGCGGCATCATCGCCGAGGGCCGCACCACCCTCGGCAGCGCGCCGTGGATCTCGCTGGCACCCGCGGCGGTGCTCTGCCTGACCGTCCTCGCCCTCAACTACCTCGGGGAGCACCTGCGTTCGGGCGCTCCCGCCGCAGCCAAGCCCACCGCAGCCAAGCCCGCCGCTGCGAAGTCCACCGCCACGAAGGGAGCGCGCGGATGACCTCCGCCCCCGTCCTCGACGTCCGCTCGCTGGACACCGTCCTGCACACCCCCGACGGGCGGGCCCTGCACGTCCTGCACGGCGTCAGCCTCACCATCGCGGCCGGCGAGTGCCTCGGCGTGGTCGGCGAGTCCGGCTCCGGCAAGTCCGTGCTCGCCCGCGCCGTCCTCGGCGTCGGGTCGCGCACCACCAGGGCCGTCGCCACCGGCGAGATCCGGCTGAACGGCGAGGACCTGCTCGCCGCCACCCCCGCCCGGCGCGCCGAACTGCTCGGCACCGGCATCGCCATGGTCCACCAGGATCCGATGACCTCGCTCAACCCGGTCGTCCGGATCGCCGACCAGGTCACCGAGTCGATCACCAACCGGCGCCGCCTGTCCCGGCGCGAACGGCTGCGCACCGCCGCCGAGTTGCTCGCCGCCGTCGACGTCCCCGACCCCGCCCGGCGGGCCCGCGCCCACCCGCACGAGCTCTCCGGCGGCCTGCGCCAGCGCGTCGGCATCGCCGCCGCCCTGGCCGGCGAACCCGTCCTGCTGCTCGCCGACGAACCCACCACCGCCCTCGACGTCACCGTCCAGCGCACCGTCCTCGACCTGCTCGACCAGCACCGGGTCGACCGGGGCCTGGCCACCCTGCTGATCACCCACGACATCGGCCTGCTGTACGGGCGGGCCCGCCGCATCGCCGTCATGTACGGCGGCCGGATCGTCGAGACCGGCTCCACCGAGGCCGTCACCCGGAATCCCCGGCACCCCTACACGGCGGCGCTGCTGCGCTCCGTCCCGCGGGTCACCGGCCCGCTGCGCCGCACCCTGCCCGCCATCCCCGGCTCACCGCCCGACCTCACCCGGCCCATCCCCGGCTGCCCCTTCGCCCCGCGCTGCGAGCGGGCGACGGAGCTGTGCACGACGACCCCGCCGCCCACCCGCACGGCGGCGGACGGGGCGGACGGACACACCGTCGACTGCCACTTCCCGCTCACCGCGGCCGACCCCACCGCTCCCGAGGAACTGGAGTCCGCGGCATGACCACCACCCCCGAAACCGTCGCCCCCGACACCGCCGGCGCCGGAACTGCCGACGCCGGAACTGCCGACGCCGGTACGGCCGTCCTGGACGCCACCGGCCTCGGCGTCGTCCACCGCACCCGCTCCGGCCCGCTGCACGCCGTCAGCGGCGTCGACCTGGCCCTGTATCCGCGCCGCACCCTCGCCCTGGTCGGCGAGTCCGGCTCCGGCAAGAGCAGCATCGCCAAGGCCCTGCTGCGGCTGCCCCCGCCCACCACCGGCACCGTCACCCTCGACGGCACCGACCTCGCCACGCTCTCCCCGCGGGCCCTGCGGGCCGTCCGGCCCCGCCTCCAGATGGTCTTCCAGGACCCGCTCTCCTCCCTCAACCCGCGCCGCCGGGTCCGCGACCTCGTCGCCGAACCCCTCGACGCCCACCCCGACCCGGCCCGCGAGCGGGACCGCGAGGAGATCGTCACCCGGCAGCTGGAGGCCGTCGGCCTGCCGCCCGCCCTGTTCGGCGACCGCCGGCCCCACCAGCTCTCCGGCGGACAGGCCCAGCGGGTCGCCATCGCCCGGGCGCTGGCCGCCGGACCGCGCGTCCTGATCGCCGACGAGGCGGTCTCCGCCCTCGACGTCTCGGCCCAGGCCACCGTGCTCAACCTGCTGCGCGACCTCACCGAGGAGCGCGGGCTGGCCGGCCTCTTCATCTCCCACGACCTCGGCGTGGTCCGGGCGGTGAGCGACGAGGTGGCCGTGCTCCAGCTCGGCCGCATCTGCGAGCGCGGCCCCACCGAGGCCGTCCTCGCCGCCCCGGCCCACCCCTACACCGCCGCCCTGCTCGCCGCCGTCCCCGAACCCGGCCGCCCGCTGCGCGACACCGGCCTGCTCCCCACCGACCCGCCCACCCCCCGCGCCCCGCCCAGCGGCTGCCGCTTCCGCACCCGCGGCCCGCTGGCGGTCAGCCGCTGCGCCACCGAGGTGCCCCGCCCGCGGGGGGGGGCGCCCGGCCGCAC
>NZ_JBHXEM010000118.1:0-27331 GCF_042724755.1 Kitasatospora sp. NPDC127067
ACCAAGCTCCAGCCGCCCTTCTCCGTCCGTCAGGACTCCTCGACCGCCCGCCGGATCAACGGCATCGCCTTCTCCACGTCCGCCGACGAAGCGATCCGCACCTCCAGGTGCCCGACGCCGCGCACGTCCCGGGTGAAGGCCTCCTCCGGCTCCACCGAGTCCGGCTCCAACCGCAGGTACACCAGCAGGGCCCCGTGCCCCGGCCGGAACACGACCGAGGCCACGTTCAGGATCCGCCGGTAGGCGATGTAGTGCTTCAGCACCACCACCTCCAGCTCACCAGCCGCCGCCAGCACCTCATCCAGCTCGTCGTACAGTTCCTGCATTCGTCCAGGCACCTCCACCTGCGACGCCTCCACTGGCACCGCGACCGCCTCCGGCTCGGCATGCACCTCACCGACCGGCTCGGCCGGTACCGGAGACGGGGAATCGATGAAGCCCGGGACCGTCTCGACCAGCTGCAACGTCAGCAGGGCCGGTCCGAGAACCCGGTAGCGCACCAGGTTCAAGCGATGCCTCCGCTGGTGAAGCGAAGCCCCGGCCCGGATGTGACGCGAGAACTCGGCTGCGACACAGATCGCCCGAGGCCGCCGCCAGTCGATCGTCTCCACCACCTCGGCACCCAGGCGTCTGCGTACCAGCGCCTCGAACTCGTGCCCGATGCGCCAGAAGCCAGACGAGGTAGGACGTTGCCTGCGTGATCACCCCGGAGTCCCGGCCGCGCTTGAACTCGATGATTACCGGTACGCCGTTCTCGTCGAATCCCAGCGTGTCCGAGGCAACTGTTGCGCCAGCTGGTCCGAATGCCACCGCGCGCGTGCGGTACCGGGAGCAGCAGCCACCGTGGGGAGGTGGACATTGTCGTCGTACTGGAACCGGACACGCCGAGCAACGTCCGGGTCCTCCAAACCGACCACACGCCCTCGGACCCCGAGCAGCCGGTGCGCCGCGCGCACAGGGGGCCGCCGAGCCCTCGAGCGCCTGCGGCTCCCTCACCATGTGCGGCCTGGACACCGCCGGAATGATCCTCGCTCCACACCGGTCCACCCCTGACCGGCCACGTTGGCACACCTGCAGCACATGCCACACCCCCGCCGCTGACACCGTCACCGGTACCCACCACGTGTGAGGCGAGCGGGTCGGCTGGCGGTCAGGCCGCGAGCGCCAGCGCACTGCCCCCTTGGCCGCTGCCCCGGCTCCGCGTGACGACGGGCTCGATCTTGTGTACGGATCGTCCCCGGCTTTTCCTGGTATGAGGTCAATCGTCGGCCAGCACGGTTCTGACAGTGTGATCCCCGGATCCTCGCATCCGGCAGGGCGGCGAGGGTCGTCATCCCCCGGGGGGTCGACCCGCGGTCCCGTCGTCGTTGGCGTCCGGTCGTGGGTCGTCGTCGCTGAAGGCGACGTCGACTTGCTGTTCGGGGCGGCGTTCCTCTTGGTGGGCGATTGCGCTCAGCACCTGTTCGTCGGCGTCGGTGAGCGGTGGCTGGAGCAGGCTGCGCGGCCACAGGCGGCGGGCGAGGACGACGTTGGTCTCGGCGGCGTACACGGTGATCTCCGCAGCGAGGAAGAGCCAGGAGAGCAGGCCGATCACGGTGGCGAAGAAGCCGTAGACCTGCCCGGCGTGGCGCAGCTCGTGCACGACGAGCAGGGAGCCGAAGGCCTGGAGGACGGTGAACAGCGGGCCCGCGACCGCGCAGCCCGGCCATAGCGCGCGCGTGGGGATCGTCCGGGGGGTGAGCACGCGGAAGCAGGCCAGGCACAGGGCGGCGTTCAGGAGCGCGGAGACGATCAGACCGCCGATGCGGGCGGCGGGCCCGCCGAGGGAGGCAGCGACGACCGATGCGGCCCCGGTGCCGAGTACCAGGCCGGAGCCGAGCACGAGTAGGAGCAGGAGGCTGCGGACCAGGCGCGGCCAGTAGCCCGGCCGGCGCACGCCGGGGACGTTCCAGATCTCGGCCATGGCGTGCTGGAGCACCTGCGCGATGCCGAGTGCTCCGTAGAGCATGAACAGCATGCCGACGGCCAGGGCGAACCCACTTCCCTGGAGGGAGTGGACGTTCTGGCGGAGTTGGTCGCCGATGATCGGGAAGTCGGCCAGGGCGGAGTTGAGGACGGACTGCTGTGCGCCGGGGCTGCCGTGCAGGACGAATCCGAGGACGGTGCTGAGCAGGAGGAGCAGCGGGATCAGGGCGAGGAAGCCGTAGTAGGTGATGAGCGCGGCGAGTAGTCCGCCGCGGTCGTCGCCGTACTTCTTGATCACGCCGAGGACCATGGCGGTGGGCCGGTGGCGCTGCTGGTAGCCGTCCACCGCGCGCAGTGCGCGTTCGACCGGGTTCATGTCGTCCTCCTCCGCGTGGCGGGCGCGCGGATCCGCCACGGATCGGGCCCGCGCGGGTGCGTTTGCCCGTTGGGCCGATCCGTACACCGTGTGGACGTGGACGGCTGGTCAGCCGGCGCCGGGCAGTCGTGCCTCCAGGTACCCGGAGAGCAATCGGGTCTCGAACACTGGCTGCGGTGAGGTGGCCGGGCCGCTCGCGACCTCGCCGTCACGCAGGCGGAACTCGCTGCCGTGCCACGGGCAGCGCAGGCAGCCGTCGGCCACTGTGCCGTCGGCGAGCGGGCCGGACAGGTGGGCGCAGCGCTCCGCGAGCACGTGGCAGCGCTCGCCCTCGCGGACGACGACCACGGGCAGGTCGCCGGCCATCCTGCGGACGGGTTCGCCCGGTGGGAAGTCGTCGACCGGGCCGAGTCCGACCCAGTCGGCGGGCGCGAGTCGGGGCGCGGCGGCGGCCCGGTTGGGGCCGGCGGCCTGTCCGTAGGCCAGGTGGCCGCCGAGGACGCCGCCGCCCGAGATGGCGGCGAGCCCCGTCAGGCCGAGCAGTCGGCCGCGGGCGCGTCGGCCCCGGCAGCGGGCCAGCAGCGAGCCGGCGTACAGCAGCACGCCGGTCGTGTTGGCAAGAGCGTGGACCAGGCCCGTGCGGCGGCGCGGCGGGTCGAGCCGGGCCCAGTCCACCCAGCCGGACAGCGCGGTCGGCACGGCCGTCAGCAGTCCGGTGGCGACGAGTGCGTCGGCCGACCGCTGGGCGCCCGGAGTGAAGTCCAGCAGGCCTGCCGATGTCCAGCAGCCGATGGGCAGCTGAACCAGGCCCGGGTGGAGCGGGTGGCCGAGCCACACGCCGCGTAGGGCGTCGCGGTACGGCCCGAGGGGGAGAGCTTCCACCGCGTCGGCGAGCTTCCCGGACGGGAGGTCGAGGACCTCCCAGTGCGCCGGTGCGTCGAGCGTGCGGCGCAGTCGACGGGACCACCGGCGGTCGTGCAGAGCTGAAACGTCCATGCCGGGCGGCTTGCCGGACGCCGGGAGGCCAAACCCCGCCCGGGTGTCTGTTGAGCCGATCCGGTATTTGGGCAAAAATCCCGTAAGTCACTGGCCACAACAAAGACCTGGACCCCGTGAATCCTCGCCACAGCGATGTGGCCCCGTCCGGCTTACGTCCGGTGACCCGATCGTGGACTGTCAGCGTTTGGGGCCTGCTCGCGGTCGCCTACGCGCTCGCCCCTGCTGGACTGGGATATCTGGGCGTCACCAGGCTTATCGACCCGCAGGTCTCCACAGCTGCCTTCCGATGGCGCAGGCGAGGCGGCGGCGGTCGTGGCGTAGGTTGGAGCGCAGGGTGGACACGGGGGTGCCGAGGAAGTCGGCGGCCTTCTGGTCGTCCAGGTCGAGGCAGTACCGGAGTACCACGCTGTCGTGCTGTTTCTCGGGGACACCTGCCTGCAGCAACAACTGGTCGGCTCCTCCGAAGGTGGCGGCCTGCGGGGGCGTCGGACGGGCCGGGAATCAAGTATCACGAATCGGGTATGACGAATCCGGAATCCGGGTTCATACTTGTGGTGTGTCGAGCGACGAGCGGGAGCCGCGCACGAGCTGGACGTTCCTGACGCAGCATGCCCGTGTCCTGTTGATGATCTCGCGCAACACGGAGGTACGCCTGCGGGATCTCGCGGTGATGTGCGGTGTGACGGAGCGGGCGGTGCAGGCGATCGTCACTGATCTGGAGAGCGCCGGTTATCTGACCCGCACCCGCCACGGGCGCCGCAACCACTACCACGTCGTGCACGACACGTTCTTCCGTCACCCCGCCGAGGCCGGGCACGAGATCGCCGGGTTTCTGGACTTGTTCGCGGATCTCCAGCCCGGTTCCGGCCCCGCCCCAAGCACTCGCCCCGGTGATCACCATGACCAGGAACGCCCCTGATTCCCGAACCCGCCGCCCGCAGCCCCCCACCTTGCCGTGCTCCCGCCGGGGGATCCCGCGAAGCGGGCTCCTCGAGCGCGCCGAGAATCCGGCGGGACGCCGACCCGGCGGTCGGACCGCGCCCGTCCCCGCGTGAAGGCGGTGGGTTCCGTGAACAGCCCGCCCGATCCCCTCCGTCACGACGACTGCCCCCACGCCGCGCGGACCGGCGCACGGCCGCTGAGAGTCGTCGACACGACGCTCCCCGGCACGGCCGTGATCGTCCAGGTCCAGGGCGACGTCGATCAGGAAACCCGCCGCACCCTGGACGACGCCCTGGCCGAGGCGATCACCGCCCGCCCGCCGCTCCTGGTGGTCGACCTCGCCGGCCTCGCCTTCTGCTACTCGGCGTGCGTCAACGCCCTGCTCGCCGCCCGTCTGAACGCGATTGCCGCCGGGATCGAGATGGTGCTGGCCGCCGCGAGACCGCAAACCATACGGGTCCTGACGCTCACCGAGACCGACCGGCTCTTCACCCTCCACGACAGTGTCCGCTCCGCACTGGCCGGCGGCGACGCCGCCGACCGGCAGACCGGCTTAGCGGCAGTCATGCTTACCGCTTCGCGCTACGTAGGGGTCGTCGGTCCGCAGAGGGCCGGGCAGCTCCAGGGCTCGCTGGACGGTCCCGGCCACCGAGGCTAAACCTGCCGGATCCGTGGCCAGCGGACCCTCGTCGCAGCGCGCGTCGTCGAAGGCGGATCCCCAGTAGACCCAGCAGGTCGCGACCCACAAGCGATCGGGGTCTGCGGCGGGGGCGAAGCGGGCGTAGAACTCGGCGATGTTGGTGGCGGTGGTCCGGGTACGGGAGCCCGCGGTCGGGCACAGCCCTGTCCGGTCGACGCAGGCTTGGGCCCGCCGCTCGACGGCGTCGGCCTCCGGATGGATGGCGGCCGGGACGGGGCAGTAGAACGGCAGGGTGTCGAGACCGGGGGTGCTCACGGCTCCTCGGTGTGCCGTGGCTGGCGGGCGCGTCGTCTCACGCGCTGCGGTGGACGGTGGTGGTGGCGACGCGGCGCAGGACGGAGACGACCTCGGTGGGGTGCGATCAGTCGGCTGCGCGCAGCCGGGCGAGGGCGGAGTCGATATCAAGGTGGTCGGCTTCCGATCCGGCGGGCACCAGGGTGAATGAGTCTGTGAGGAAGGCGGCCACGGCGTCCTCCGGGGCGCTGAGCACCGCCCGGCCGTCGGGGCCCTGCAGGGTGATGAGGACTTCGCCGGCCGATCCGGGGCCGATCTTGACGTCCCCGGTGCCGGTGGGGACGTGGCGCCCCTCGTTCAGCAGATCCCGGCTGAAGTACCAGCACACCTCGGCGTTGGAGCCGGTGCAGTCGCACGGGGTCAGCGGGAACACCAGGCATGCCGCATATGGGAGGGCCGTGTCGAAGCGGAGCTCCACGTCGACCGGGACGTCGGGCAGCGGGCTGTCGGGGAACGTGACGGGCATCGGGCGGACAGCGGACTTCTGCATCGGATCACCCTCCTGCGACGGCTTTGTGCGTCGGCCTCCGGTGGGCCGACGCGTGCCAACGCGCCTACCCCAGCGTCCACCCGCCAGTCGGCAGGCCAGATATCTGCACAACTCCCTTGCTTTCGCGGCGCGTTGCCTGTCTCCGCCACATAGCGACGCCCGATCGGCCGGGACGGGGACTTGCGCGCCGAAGCCCTCTGCAGCGCTGGTTCTTCGCCTGCGGGTGGTGCCACGAGCACACCGCCATCTCGGACTGCCGGCCTGTTGAGTGGATGCACTCCCGGAGGGCAGATCCTCCGGCGGACAGCTTCTGATCACGGGCCTGTGGGAAACGACGGGGCAGAGCCGCTGCGTGGATCGTCTCCGCTGATGTGTGGTGGCATGCTCGGATGATTGCGTCTTGTGTAGGGAGGGAGTTTGCTGATTCTTGTGCCGTCCGCGCTGGAGCGGCGTCCGGGCGGGGCCCGGTGAGGGGCTGGGTGATCGGGGCTGTCGGCGAACCAGGCGAGTGGAAGCGGCTGCTGGTGGTGCTCACCGACGGTCGGCGGCTGGTGACCGGGGAGATCTCCGAGCTGGTGCGGGCGGAGTTCGGGGTGCTGGTCGCCAGGCGGCTTCGGCAGCCGCATCCGGGCGCGCGGTCGGTGGTGCGCTGGTTGCATCCGGTGCTGGCCGTCGTCGTCGAGCTGGAGGCCGGGCAGGTACGCCGGATCGCGGTGCCTGCGGAAAACGACTGAGCGATCGCTGGGGGCAGCGCGCGGTTGTGCTCCGGCGTGCCGCCGCAGCGCGAAAGAGCCGTTCAGAGTGGGGCCTGCGGAGCGTTCGAGGCGGGGGAGGTGACGCAGTTCAGCCAGCGGTGGTGGAGGAGGAGGCATGCGAATTCGATGTCGCCCGCCTTCACCAGGGTGGGCGTGACCGTTGGAACAGGTCGGTGGCGAGCCGGGCCGTCGCCGGTCTGCGTTCGCTGGACGGGACCGTGCCGACACCGGCGAGGCCCCTGAGTGCGGCCTGTCGACGGGCTTGGCGCAGGACTGCTGAGGCGGTGCAGGGCTCGGCCTCTGGGTCACTGCCTGGCAGGGTGGCTCACCCGGTTGCGCCGCATCCGATAGCCCGGAACCTTGCCGGTCCACTGTCCGGCTGTCGAGCCCGGCGGCGGGTGGCCGCGAGTCGTCGTAGGTTGCGGGCATGACCAGTGATGAGACGACGATCCCGGCCGTGGGAGTGCGTCCGCTGGACGAGGTGTTCGACGCGATCGAGACCGTCCATCGGCGCCCCCAGCCTTGGGGCGGGTTCGACCACGGGGTCCTGGAGGCCTACCGGTGGGCCTCCGGAGCCCAGATTGCGGCACCGGTCACCGCTGCCGCCGCGCTCGGGAGCATCGGGCCGTGCCGGGCACAGCTGTTGGCCGAATGCCAGGCTGCCGCGGTCCGCCTGCGCGATGCCCTGGAAGAACGCACGGACGCCGCCTACGCCCTGGGCGTCTACCGGGCGCTGGCGTGGCTGTGCGGCCACCACGAGGACCGCCCCTGACTTGCGGCCCTCAGTAACCAGTGCCCGTCCTGGCCACCCCGCCGCAGGAGCCGCCTGGTGCCCAGCCTGATCACCCGCTCCGGTGGGGAAGCCGGCCCTCCTGTGCCGAGGTGCCGGTGAACGCCACATCCGGCGGCGTGGAACGCACCATCAGGTGCTTCCCCTCTGGATCCTGTTCCGGGTCGCTGCCGGCTTCACCCGTCTCCATCGCCCGCCCCATGGCGAGGAACTGTTGGGCGTACGGGTCCGGGCCAACCGCTACAAGTACCGCCCGTAGGCGGAAGGAGGAATCGTTGACGAGGTACGACGGCGCGCCGGGCCGCGACGAGACGCCCCAGCAGCGGGCCGACCGGCTCTGGAACGAGATGCTCCAGGAAGTCCGTGTGTGCCAGACCGGCGCGCAGATCCTCTTCGGATTCCTCATCGGCGTGGCCTTCACCCCGCGCTTCGCCGCCCTGTCCGACTTCGACAGGAACCTCTACGTCGCCACCGTCGTCCTCGGCGCCGTCGCCACCGGCGCCCTGATCGCGCCCGTGGCCTTCCACCGCTTCCTCACCGGCCACGGCATGAAACCCGAACTCATCCACGTCGCCAGTCGCCTCATCGCCATCGGACTCACCACCCTCGCCCTGACCATCGCCGCCGCGCTGCTGCTCCTGCTGCGCACCGCAACCGGCAGCCCGGCCGCCGCCTGGGGCCTCAGCGCCGCCTGTCTGCTCTGGTTTGCTACCAGCTGGCTCGTCCTGCCCCAGGTCGTGCTTCGTCGCACGGCCGCCCGCCGGGCGGCCGTGTCCGAGCACGGCGACCCCGGCGGCGGTGGCCGACCCCCGCGATGACAGCCCTGCTGTCCCGGCCCGCAGCTCTCCGGTCGGCTTCCCCCTCCTGCCGGGGGCCACCCCGGGAGACCGGATGGCTGGGGCAGAGGGGAACCGGTGACGTTGGAGATCTCGTCGGTGATGTACGACATCTCAGGCGGGACGAGGAACACGTAGGAGAGGGCCCTCGCAGAGGCTGGGCCAGGCGGCTCGTCGGTGACTGCTCGCTGAAGTGTCTGGCCTTCCCCGACACGTGGTCGCGTGTGCGTCGGACTCGGCTGTGGTCGGCCCACCCGGGCCGCGGGTCCCGTCTCGGCCTCCCGTCCGCCCGGCGGCCACCGTCTCACCTCCCACCCGGGTCGGCCAGGGCCCGCTGGGCGCCGGCCAGCGCGGGCCGCAGCAGCCGACCGGTCACGGCTCCCTGGGCGCGCAGCGCGGCGCGGGCGGCGTTCGCGCCGCAGGCACCGTGCACGCCACCGCCCGGGTGGGCCGAGGCGGAAGCGAGGTAGAGCCGCTGGATGGGGGTCTCGGGCCGCCCGGTGCCGGGTACCGGGCGCAGCAGCGCCTGCTGGTGGAGGGCTGCGGTACCGCCGTTGATCGCCCCGCCGACCAGGTTCTGGTCCAGCTGTTCCAGCGCCGGCGGGGTGAGCACGCGTCGGGCCTGGATCCGGTCGGCGAAGCCGGGGGCGAAGCGTTCGACCTGTGCCTCCATGCGGTGGGCGATGGCTTCGCTTTCCTTGCCGTCCCAGCACCCGGAGATGCCGTCGGGCCCGAGGTCGTCGACGATGCGCTGGGGGACGTGGGTGTACATCCAGGCCGATTCGGTGCCCGCGGGCGAGCGGGACGGGTCGGCGGTGGTCATCTGGCCGAGCAGCCCGAAGGGGCGGGCCGGCAGACGGCCGGTGCTGACCTGGAGTGCGTAGTCGCTCAGTTCCGTCCAGGTCGCCCCGAGGTGGACGGTGCCGGCCTGGTGTGCGGACTCGGCGATCCAGGGGATCGGCGCGTCGAGGGCCCAGTCGACCTTGACGGTCGAGAAGTCCCACTGGAAGCGGCGCACGGCGTCGCGGAATCCGGAGGGCAGATGACCTCCCTGGACCAGGCGGCCGTACAGGTGCGGGGCGGGCACGTCGGCGAGCACGGCTCTGCGCGCGCGGACGTACTCGCCCTGGGCGGTGCGGATGCCCAGCGCGCGCCCGGCGCGGACGACGACCTCGCTGACCGGGGTGTCGCAGTGGATCGTGCCGCCGCGCGATTCCAGGCGCCGCACCAGGGCGTCGCTGAGGGCGCGGGCGCCGCCGACCGGTACCGGCCAGCCGTACTGCTCGCCGAGCATGGCCATGAGCCAGCCGAAGGCGGCACTGCCCGGCGATTCGGGCAGCAGGTCGGCGTGCAGCGCGCAGCCGGCCAGCAGCAGACCCAGCCCCTCCCGGTCGAACTCCTCGTCGGCCAGCCGTCGTACCGGGAGCGCAGCGAAGCGGGCCAGCCGCAGCAGGCCCGGTGCCCGAAGACGCGCCGCGAGCGTGAGCCCGGCGCGTACCGGCGGGAACGGCGCGAACATCGCTCCTACCAGGCACGGGTCCAGGTCCTGCCACAGCTGTGACAGCCGTCGCCAGGCGAGCGCGTCCGGCCGGCCGAAGTTCCGTTCGAAGCCGTCGATGTTCGCCTCCGGTCCACGCTGCAACTGGGCGCAGCGCCCGTCGGGCAGGGGATGGGCGAGAACGATCGGTGCGTGGCTCCAGGCGAGGCCGTGCTCCTCCAGGCGCAGGGCCGCGATCACCGGCGAGGCGGCGGCCAGCGGGTAGAACGAGCTGAACAGGTCGCTGACGTAGTCGGGGTGGACGCCGCGGTCGCTGCGGACAGCGCCGCCGGCCCGGTCCTGGGCCTCCAGCACCTCCACTTTCCAGCCGGCGTCGGCCAGCACGTTCGCGGCGACCAGGCCGTTCGGCCCGGCCCCGATCACGACGGCGTCGGCCATGACGGACCTCCCCCCGACGCGGACGCTTCCAGGTCGGCCGCCCGGCGCGCCTCCTCGACCGTGCGGGCGAGGCAGGCGAGCATCCGGCGGTGGCGCAGATCCAGCACCAGGTCCGTGGCTGCCGAGTGGAGGCTTCCGCTCAGGCCCCGCAGCGGGTGCTCGTCGACGATCACCAGGGTGGCGTCGCCCCATGCGATCAGCTCGATGGCGATCCGGACGGTGCCGAGCCGCCCGGCGAAAGCCTCCAGTTCCAGCCGGTGCCCGCTGTCGCACACACGTACAACGGTGCGGCCTTCGAAGTGGCACGGGCCGACGCCGACTGTGTAGCGCAGGCTCGACCCGACCGCGGGCCACCGGCCCCCACCCGGGCGGGTCCGCTCCGTGCCTGGTACCCAGCGGCCGTACGCGGCCGGATCGCCCAACACGCTCCACACCGCCTGCGGGGCCCGCTCGATCAGGACGTGTCTCACAGCCATTGACTTCGCTCCTTCTGTCCGGTCCTCTACGGATCACCCGCCCCTCGACAGGCGCATACCCGACGAATGCCCCTGAATGCGACACGCGTACCCACCCGTTTTCCGCCGCCGGGCACCGCCACCCGTTCCACCGGAACCTCGACCGGTCGCCGCCGGGCGCTCGTCCAGGGCGGCGACTGTGCTGCGCCCGGCATGCCTGGAGCGCAAGACGGACGGCACGTGGCGCAAGACGGTGGAGGACAACGCGGCGCCAGGCACTGGCCGCGGACCGGCCGTTCGTCATCGACTTCCGCGCCGACCCGGCGGTGCCAACCGATCCCGCCGCACGCCACCTGGGACCAGATCAAGGTCGCTGCCCTGTCGGTGCTCAGGGGCGACAGCGACCGAGATCGGTGGTCCAGCAGGATGCTGAGGGCGCCTTCCTGCTGTGCGGATTCGTCATGGCCCTGGCCGAGCACCAGCAGCACAACGACGTGGAAGCGGTGCGCGGGTTCGAACGCAACCGTGCCACGTGTGGTCCGCCCGGCCTCTACGCGAGGAGTTCGATGTCGCCCAGCGCCAGCTGTGCGGCAACCTGCCTCGGGCGTTCGTCCACGGGTTGATGCTCGAAGCCGCCGCCACGCTCGCACCCGGTCATGAGCCCGCTGTGATCCTCCGCACCCGGATGCTGCAGCGGCGCGACGATGCCGCCAGCCAATCGACGCCCAGCAGGACCGGGCTGCCCTCACAGGGACAATGGCTGGTCCGCTGGGGTCTACCAGTAGTGGCGGCGGCCGCCGACCTCGTGGCCGACTGCGCCCATGATCCACAGGATGAGGCCGATGAGGGCCAAGACGATGCCGATGGTCCACAGGATGCCGATTCCGGTGACGAATCCGATGACGAGGAGGATGACTCCGAGGACGATCACAATGGGCTCCGTTTCTTCGCCCCCCTTTTTCCGATGCGGTCCTTCGCCGATGCGGAGGAAATGCTGCACCTTGCTTCGCGGGTGCCCGGTTTGGGGATGCCGTATCAGCCGCGATGGCGTGATTCCCGGGTTCGGCGCACCTGAGGTGTGGTCGCCAGGCCGGCGAGGAGGATGTCGAGGCCGCTTTCCAGCTCGGCGGCTCCGTCGTAGGAAGCGAGAGGGCCGGCGAGACCGCGCAGGAGAGGAAACTCGGCTATAGGCAGCCGGTACAGGCCCAGGCGCAGCAGGTCGTCCGTCTCGTCGGGGTTGTCAACGAGTTCCTGCAGCTCGTTGAGGACGTGGCCGTGCAGCAGCCCGAACAGTGCGCGGTAGACGTGAAGCGCGTCGGCGCCGCTGAAGCCGGAGCGGGTGAGCATGGCGAGGATGGCCTCCAGCAGGCGCAGGGTGCTGCGAGGCCGCAGAGCAAGCGGGGTGGCCAGCGGGCGGGTGACCATGAGCGGCACGACGTTGGGGTGGGCCAGGGCGAGCCGACGGTAGCGGCGGGCTACGGTACGAAGTTGGGCGGCCCAGTCGGGATCGGTGGGGTCCTCCAGCGTGAGCTGGCCGAGGACCATATCGGTGACGCCGTCGAGCAGAGTCGCCTTGTTCGCCGCGTGGCGGTACAGACTCATCGGGTCGTGGCCGAGCGCACGTGCCAGACGACGCATGGACAGTTTCTCGATGCCCTCGCGGTCGATGATCTCCAGCGCGCAAGCCAGCATCCGTTCCCGGCTGAGCCTGTCCTTCAGAGGCGGATCGCCGTCCCGGACCGCCGGGGCGACCGGAGGAGGGACCACATCGGCACCTTCTCTCGCTGCGCGTGAGTACCGGTGACCAAGTTCGTAGACCTACGGTGTGGACACCAGTCTAGTCCGGGAGTTGACTGTAGTCATACGACGTAGATCCGTTGGGGAGTACGTCATGATCATCGTTCTCGGACTCATACTCCTGGTCGCCGCGGCCGTTGTCGCCGTGGCCGGAGTCGTCGGCAATGCCGGCAGCGGACACACGCTCACCAACGCGTTCACGGTGTTCGGAGAGCACATGAACGGCTCGACCGGCACGTTGTTCCTCTACGGCATCGTCGTCGGGGCCGTGGGAGTGCTGGGCCTCTGCCTCCTGCTGGCCGGCGCGCGCCGCGGCGCCACCGCACGCCACGCACTGCACCGCTCCCGCCGGGAAACGGCGGCTGTGAGCAGGCGACGCGACGAGGTGGTCGAGCAGCGCGACGCCGCCCGCGCGCAGGCGGCATCGGCCGTCCAGGACCGCGACGGCCTTGTCGCGGAGCGCGACACGATCGCCCAGCAGCGGGACGACCTCGTCCGTAGGCAGGAGCCGACCAGCGAGCACACAGCGGGTCTTCGCCTCAATCCGATGTCGCAGGGCGAAGGCGAACCCGCGTCCGGCAAAGGGCACCACAGACCGCACCTCCTCGGGCGCGGCCTCGGGCACCGGTAGGCCCCCTACGCCCCGCGAGAGGCACCGACGGACATCACGAAAGGCAGCTAGTCATGGGCATCGGCAAGAAGGCCGCCCACAAGGCCGAAGCGGTCAAGGGCGGCGTGAAGAAGAACGTCGGACGCGCCACCGGCGACCGCGCCCTCGAGGCAGAAGGCCGCGGCGACCAGATCAAGGGCAACCTCAAGCAGGCCGGCGCCAAGGTCAAGGACGCGTTCAAGCACTGAGGCCGGACCGCGACGATCCCGTCCCGCCCGCCCCACCGCGGCGCGATACGGAATCCAGGGGGCTCCGACAGCGGACTCAACTCATCAACGGAGTTGAGTCCGCTGTCGTGAATCGAGGAACGATCATGGTGACGGTCCTGCTCGTACTGCTGTGCCTGGTCCTGCCGTGGCTCGCGGTGCTCATCAAGGACGGCCCGAGCATCAAGGTCTCTGGGCGCTCCTCCTTCAGCTGTGCGGCCACGTACCCGGCGTCATCCACGGCATCTACCAGGTAGTGAAGGACTGACCGGGACGCGCCCGCTCTCGACGGCCGCCTCCGGGTACATCCCCCGGTTGGTCCACAGTCGCGTGGGCAACCCGGCGCACAGCCCCCGATGCGGTACGGGCCCGCAGGGCTGCGGTGTTCGCCGGGCCCGGTCGGCCCTCGGTCGGACCGACGCTCGAAGGCTCGACGTGCCCGGGTGCGGCCTCGGGCTGCGGAGCCGCTCCGACACCCCTAGGCTCCCAGCTGGGCGTGCCGGCTTTGAGCCGCTGGCGGGCAGCCGCGACCCGCAGCGCGGGCGGCCGCGAGCTGCCTCGTACAGGTCCCAGGACGGAGAGCGTTGAGATGACCATCAATCCCGGACCGCCTGAAGGACGCCCCCATGCGCCTCTTGTCACCGAGGCTCCCGATCCGGGCCGTCCTTCGCGGGGGGAGCGTGATGCCAAGGACATCGCGCTGGACGCCTTCCGGGCCCCGGAGCCGGACGGTGCGCTTACCACCGACCAGGGAGTGCGGGTCGACGACACGGACAACTCCCTGACCGTCGGCGACCGTGGCCCGACGTTGCTGGAGGACTTCCACCTGCGGGAGAAGCTCACCCGCTTCGACCACGAGCGCATTCCCGAGCGGGTGGTGCATGCTCGCGGTGCCGGCGCGTACGGCTTCTTCGAACCCTACGAGTCGCTGGCCGAGTTCACCTGCGCCGACTTCCTCCAGGAGGCCGGGCGCCGGACCCCGGTGTTCGTTCGCTTCTCGACCGTCCAGGGCCCGCGCGGCTCCGCCGACACGGTGCGCGACGTCCGCGGCTTCGCCACCAAGTTCTACACCAGGCAAGGCAATTACGACCTGGTCGGCAACAACATGCCGGTGTTCTTCATCCAGGACGCGATCAAGTTCCCCGACTTCGTGCACGCGGTGAAGATGGAGCCGCACAACGAGATCCCCACCGGCGGCACCGCACATGACACGTTCTGGGACTTCTGTTCGCTGCAGCCCGAGTCCACCCACATGCTGATGTGGGCGATGTCGGATCGGGCGATCCCACGCAGCTTCCGGATGATGCAGGGCTTCGGCGTGCACACCTTCCGCCTCGTGACCGCCGAGGGGCGCGCCACCTTCGTCAAGTTCCACTGGAAGCCGAAACTCGGCGTCGCATGCCAGGTCTGGGACGAGGCCCAGATCACTGCCGGACGCGACCCCGACTTCCACCGCCGCGACCTGTGGGAGGCGATCGAGGCCGGCGAGTTCCCGGAGTGGGAACTCGGCGTCCAGCTGATCCCGGAGGAGGACGAGTTCTCGTTCCCGTTCGATCTGCTGGACCCGACGAAGCTGGTGCCGGAGGAACTCGTGCCGGTGCGGCCGGTCGGCCGGATGGTCCTCGACCGCAACCCGGAGAACTTCTTCGCCGAGACCGAGCAGGTCGCCTTCCACACCGCCAACATCGTTCCCGGCATCGACTTCACCAACGACCCGCTGCTGCAGGGTCGCAACTTCTCCTACCTGGACACTCAGTTGATCCGCCTGGGCGGTCCCAACTTCTCCCAGCTGCCGGTCAACCGCCCGCTCGCCGAGGTGCGCACCAACCAGCGCGACGGCTACGGCCAGCAGGTGATCCACTCCGGGACGAGTTACGCGCCGAACTCGGTCGGCGGCGGATGCCCGGCCACCCTGGGCGGCGGGCGCCTTGCCGAGGGGGTGTTCGAGCACTACCAGGAGCGTGTCGACGGGCAGGCGATCCGCCGGCGCAGTCCGAGCTTCGCCGACCACTACGGCCAGGCCGCGCTGTTCTGGCGCAGCATGGCCGACTGGGAGCAGAGGCACATCATCGCCGCGTTCTCCTTCGAGCTCGGCAAGGTCGGGGACCAGGCCGTGCGGCGCCGGATGGTCGCCAACCTGATCCGCGTGGACCAGGAACTGGCTGTGGAGGTCGCCCGCCGCATCGGCGAACCCGAGCCCGCGCCCGAGCCCGCACCGGACCGGTCCACCGGCAACCGCGAGGCCGGAGCAGCGGGGGAGCGGGTCTCGCCCGCGCTGAGCCTGGAGAACCTGCGCGGCCACGGCATCCGTACCCGCAAGGTCGCCGTCCTGGTGGCGCAGGGCGTGGACGCCGTCCAGGTGCGGGCCGCGCGCACCGCCCTGCAGGCCGAGGGCGCCACGGTGGAGACCCTGGCCCGGTACGGCGGGAGCGTGGCCGGCAGCGACGGCCAAGACGTGGAGGTCGAGCGGGCGTTGGCGACCACCGCCTCGGTGCTGTACGACGCCGTGGTCGTCCCGGACGGCGCAGAGGACGCGCTCGTCGTGGATCCGGACGCCGTCCGGTTCGTCAACGAGGCACTGCGGCACGGCAAACCGGTGGCCGCGCTCGGCGCCGGCACGGCGCTCGTGCGCGCCGCAGGGGACCGCGAGGCGGAGCACCTCGCCGGGGTTGCCCTGTGCGGCCCGGGCCGGCAGCCCGGCGCCTCGTTCTGGGAGGACTTCGTCCACCTGATCCAACAGCACCGGTTCCCGCAGCGCTGAACCCGAGCCCGAATCGCCCGCGTGACCTGCCCAGGAGGAGTTCCGGTCCCGCTGCGCGGGCAGGCCCGGACCTACGGGGGCCAACTGGCCGTCCGCACTCGTCAGGGCGAGGCCGGTGAGCGCTGCCCGTTCGCCGGCTTAACCCGTTCGCGGTCGATTCCGTCGGCCTTGCGGCGCTGTCAGGGAGTACTCGAAGGACCTTCGGCCTAGCGTGGTGGCGGCAGTGCCCGAGTGGCCGCAACCCGAAGCGGGGAGGACGTTCACGAAGGAGCAGATCCCGATTGACCGAGTACGGCTACTTCCTGTCGTGTGAGGAGTTCACCCCCGCGGAGCTGATCGACCAGGGCCGCCGCGCGCAGCAGGCCGGGTTCACCCGGTTGGCGGTCTCCGATCACTTCCATCCGTGGGACGACGCACAGGGCAACAGCGCGTTCGTGTGGTCGGTGATCGGGGCGTTGTCGCAGGCCGTCTCGCTGCCGGTCACCACGCTGGTGACCTGTCCGACGGTGCGGCTGCATCCGGCGGTGACCGCGCAGGCCGCCGCCACATCCAGCGTTCTGCTGGATGGGCGCTTCGCTCTCGGCGTCGGGACGGGGGAGGCGTTGAACGAGCACGTTCACGGCGATGCGTGGCCGTCGTTCGAGGTGCGGGCCGAGATGCTGGAGGAGGCCGTCGAGGTGATGCGCAAGTTGTTCACCGGTGAACCGGTCAGCCACCGCGGCCGGCACTACACCGTCGACAACGCCCGCCTCTACACTGCCCCCGACCAGCCGCTGCCGGTGTACGTTTCCGCCTTCGGGCCGAAGGCCGCCGAACTGGCCGGCCGGATCGGGGACGGGTTCGTCACCATGACCCCGGACGCCGACCTCGTGGGTTCGTTCCGCGAGGCCGGGGGCCAGGGCAAGAAGGTGGTGGGCGGTGTGAAGGTGTGCTGGAGCAGCAACCGGGAAGCGGCCGTGGACGTGGTGCACCGGCTGTGGCCGACCGAGCTGCTGCCCGGCGAGCTCGCCCAACTCCTGCCCAGCCCGGCGCACTTCGAACAGGCAAGTCAGCTCGTCACGCGCGACATGATCGCCGACGCGGTCGCCTGCGGCGACGATGTGGAGCAGCACGTGGAGACAGTGCGCGCATATGCGCGCGCCGGGTTCGACGAGGTCTACGTCGGGCAGGTCGGCCCCGACCAGGAGGTCTTCTTCGACGCCTACCGTGAGCTGGTCCTGCCCGCCCTGAACTGCTGACCCGGGGCTGTCCAACTCCTCTGGCCACGTAGAACCGAGTACGCACAGGGGCGAGGCCCCGCTACAGGGCCCGGTCCCGGCGGTTGGCACCTTCGGGTTCAGATACCTCCGGGAGGCAAAGGTGGCGGCACGGCACTTCACGGATCCGGGGCATTCGGCGCTGCCGGGATGCCGCAAGTTCTGGCAGCTGAACGGCGTGCGAAGGCGTGCCCTGTGAGGCGTCGTGCGAGTGCCGGTCCCGCTCCTGTGCGAGCTGCCTGGCACCGGTTGTGCTCTGTGTGGGGGCGCGCGTGGGGGCGCGGGTCGGACATCGAGCTGATGCAGCGTTCGCTGGCCTTCGCTGCACTGTTCTTCGTGACCTTGGTGCCGCTGCTCATGGTCATCGCGGCGGCTTCCCCGGCCCGCAGCAACGGGATCGCCCAGTGGATCACCGACGGCCTGGGGTTGTCGCCACGTGGCGGCCAGGCCGTCGAGATGCTGTTCAGTTCACGCGGGCAGGTCCTCAGCACGACCACCGGGTTCAGCCTCGCCGCGCTGGCTGTCTTCGGTATCTCGCTGACGAGTGCGATGCAGGGCGCCTATGAGCGGATCTGGGGCCTGCCGGGAGGACCGTGGCACCGCGTGTGGCGCCAAGTCGTCGCGCTGGCCGGGCTGACCGGCTATCTCGTCCTCGCGGCGTGGAGCGGTGTGCCGTGGCACCACACCGCCGTCCAACCGACCTTGCGGATCCTCGCCACGGTGCTGGGTGGCCTGCTGCTGTTCTGGTGGCTTCCGCGCTTTTTGCTCGGGGCCCGTGCCCCGCAGCGGGGGCTTGTGCCCGGTGCGGTGGCCACGATGGTCGCCCTGGCCGGTCTTCGGTTGTTCTCACGGCTGGTCTTCGCCCCGTTGCTGGTCTCCAACGCGGTCTCCTACGGCACGGTCGGCGCAGTCCTGGTGGTCCAGTCCTGGCTGATCGGGGTGGGCTTCACCGTGTACGGCGGAAGTCTTGTGGGGTGGGCCCTGGTCGGCGGCGACCAGTCAGCCGCCGATGACGATGGTGAGGGGGATTAGCGGCGGTCGCTGCATGTCGGCATCCGGTGAGTAACCGGCTGACGAGGATAGCGGGACATTGCCGGGCGAAGCAGACGACTGATCCGGTGCGGCACGGGATCGAGACTGCGGCGCGATGCCCGCGGCGCTGGTCGCCGGGGCCGCGGGCGGTCCGGCGCCAGGGGTTGGCTGAGCGGATGAGGCCGGCTCCGACGGCATGCGCGCGAGGGCAGGCCGGCTCGGTTCTTCCGGCGGTGGAGATCCAGCCGGCCAGCGCCGCCGTGAATCCGTGCGTAGCCGGGATTGTGGGTCCATCCGGGTTCCGGTCAAACGCTCGTGCTGTGGGCCGTCCAGCAGCAGTGGCACCCCGGAACGTGATGCCCGCAGGCGGGCGGGGTCGGATCTAGAGAGCGGGGCGGCGAGCCGCCATGAGGTCGGATCCGGGGGCTTGCACAACGTGCAGTCCTGCGGTTTCGAGTTCCTCGGTGAGCCGCTCGGGCGGGGCAGGCCACATGTCGAACGCCTCCCGGGTCTCGCGCAGGAGCTCCTGCTCTCGTTCGACGCGGTAGGTGAATACCACGCGCAGGATGCCGCGGTGGGGCCGACGGATGACTTCGGCGCTGTACTGGTCGGGGCCGACCCGCACCGGACCGAGCCGTCCCGCTGCCTCGCACCCTCTCGGCAGGCCGGCGGGCGGCGGATCGAACAGGAGCAGGCCGCCGGGCAGGAGGGCTGCCGAGATCGCCTTCCAGGTGGCCCGCCTGGTCGGGGGATCCAGGCAGGCGATCATGTTGGAGGCGACGGCCAAGTCCGCCACGGCCGTCAGGCCCGCCGCCTCGAGGGGCTCGGGGTGCACGGTGACGCGAGCGCGCTGGTCCGCCCCGAGGTGGGCCAGGCGCGACAGCAGGGCGGTGCGCATGGCCGGGGCCGGTTCGACGGCGTGGACGGGCACACGGGAGGCGCGCAGCAGGACCTCGGTGACGGTGCCGGTGCCGGCACCGACATCAAGGACCGCGTGGCGGGCCCGGCTGGCGGCCGCGGCAAAGCGCCGCTCGGCCAGACGGCGGTCGGTCTCGGCCTGCAGGAGATCGTAGAACTCTGCGGAGACCGCGTACCCGCTGTCGGGGGAGTCGTCCACGGCTGTGCGTTCAGCCGCGTACGGGCTGGAAGTGCGACGGGTCCGCGAGGGCGCTGGAATCGAGACAGGCGAGGAGTTCGCCGACATCGGTGTGGACCTTGAGGGCTCCGGCCGAGCCCAGGGCCCGCTCGCCGAAGCCGCCGGAGAGCACCGCCACGCAGGTGACCTGGGCCCTGGCGGCGGCCTGGACGTCCCACGGGGTGTCGCCGACGAACAGTGCCTCGCCCGGTCTGGCACCGGACGTGGCCACAGCAGCGCGGACGAGGTCGGGGGCGGGCTTGCCGGCTTCGACGTCGTCGGCGCTGGTGGCGTGATCGATCGCGTCGTCGGCGGCCAGCACCCTGCGCATGGTCTCCAGGTCACGTCCCGAGGCGGAGGAGGCGAGGGCGATCGTCCAGCTGCGCCGTTTCAGTTCCCGCAGCAGACCGCCGGCGCCGTCGAACACCCGCAGGCGCGACCAGAACCGGGCGAAGAGCGCCTGGTGCGCCGCGGTGATCGCCTCGTCCTGGCGGTGGTCACGGCCCTCGCCCAGCACGTGGTCGAAGAGCTGGTCACCGCCCATGCCGATTGCCCCATGGATGCGGGCCATCGCCGGGGTGTGGCCGAACTGGGTGAGCGCCTCGGTCCAGGCAACGGAGTGCCAGTAGCTGGTGTCGAGCAATGTACCGTCGACATCGAACAGCGCTGCGGCCGGCATCGAAGCCTCCCTCACTCACGCCCCGGCATGTCCACCCTGTCGACGCTACGGCCCGACGACCGGCCACGCACGCGGCGCCAGGCCGTTTGCCCCGCTGTTTCCGGGAAACCCGAGGCAGGGTGGAAACTGCCTGCCGGACCATCGTCATCACCGGGGCCAGCGGCGGCATCGGCCGCGCGACCGCCGAGGTGTTCGCCGCCCGTGGGTACCGGCTCGCGCTGATCGCCCGCGGCCGGACCGGCCTCGAAGCGGCGGTGCGCGAGGCCGAGCGGGTCGGCGCTGCCAAGGTCATCGCCATCGAGGCCGACGTCGCCGACGCACACGCGGTGGAGGCCGCCGCCGAACGGGCCGAGGAAGAACTCGGGCCGATCGACGTGTGGGTCAACGACGGGTTCGCCTCTGCCTTCGCCCCGTTCACCGAGATCACCCCGGAGAAGTTCCGACACGTCACCGAGGTCACGTACTTCGGCTACGTCTACGCCACCCGTTCCGCCCTGGTCCGGATGCTGCCCCGCGACGCCGGGTGATCGTGCAGGTCGGCTCGGCGATCGCCTACCGCGGCATCCCGCTGCAGAGCGCCTACAGCGGCGCCAGGCACGCCATACAGGGCTTCAACGAGGCACTGCGCTGCGAACTGCTTGCTCCCAGCAGGAGGACCGCCGACGCCGCGCCACGGACCCGGACAACCTGTTCGAGCTGGTGGATGCCCGGCGGGACTTCGGGGCGCACGGCCGGTTCGACGACCGGGCGCGCGGCTGGACGGGTGCAAGCCGGTTTGCCCGGTGCTGGTAGCGGGTTCCTCTCACGGATGCGGGGAACACGCACCCCGCAGTCATCGGACAGGAGTGTGTGATCATGCCTCGCGGATCGAGTCCCAAGCGGGAGCGGCAGTACGAGCACATCAAAGACAGTGCGCTGGAGCGTGGTGAGAGCGAGAAGCGCGCCGAGGAGATCGCCGCGCGCACCGTGAACAAGGAGCGTGCCCGGCACGGGGAGTCGAAGACCGCCAGCCGCAGCTCGGTGAAGGACATGTCCTCCTCCCGTCGCGGTGGGCTGCGTTCGCACAGTGGCGCCCAGGGGCCGACGAAGGAGCAGCTCTACAACGAGGCCAGGCAGCGCAACATCCACGGGCGCTCGAAGATGAACAAGAAGGAACTCGAACATGCCCTGGGCCGATAGGAGCTGGTGACCGTGGGTGCCGTTCCTGTGTCGTCCGAGCCCGATGTCGCCCCGGTTCCACTGCCGTCGCCCCCGCCGCAGCCGCCCAGCCCGCCGGAGCCGGTGGAGCCACCAGTGCCGCCGGATCCGCCCGCGCCTCCCGGCTCGCCCGAACCGCCCCCTGAACCGCCGGCCCCGCCCGGCCCGGGCGAGCCCACGGAGCCTGCTTCGCCGGAGCCCGGGCACCCCCGCCCGCCGGAGCCTCCCGACTGACCCGGAGCCCATGACACGGCCGGGCAAGGGCTGACCGTGACCGAAGCAGCCCTGCTGCCGTTCGCGGTGGCCGTTCCCCTGCTCGGGGCGGCACTGCTAGCCGTCGCCGGTCGCAGACTGCCCCGGACCGGCTGCGACATCCTGGCCACCACAGCCCTCCGCCGGCCCGCTGCCGACCGGCACGCGGCTGCCCGAGCTGTACGGGCGCTGCGCCGCCTGCGTTCTGGACATCTCGGCGACTACCTCGCCCGGCTCGCCCTCGGCGTCACGGTGCTGTGCGTCGCGATCGCCGCCCAGACCTGAATCCTCCCTGGCCCCTACAGCCGCTCCTCCATGCCGATGGCTGCCTTCAGATCCTCGTAAGCCTGACCGCGCTTACCTTCATGCTGCTCCAGCATCGCCCGGACGATCGCATCCAGCTTGCGCTGGATGGCATGCTCGGCCCGTCGCTCGGAGTTCTTCAGCATCGCCAGCAGCAAGAGCGTCACCGCGCCCATCGCATCGCCCACCAGAAGCTGCCACTCGATCGGCAGCCCGGCCACATGTACCGCGACGACCGCGCCCACCAGGCACAGGCACACCAGCGCGAACAGCGGCGAGCTGGTGAAGTTCGACGCCAGCTCCGCGAACTCCTCGAACCGCCCGCGCCGACCGTTCCCATGCTTACGAGCAGGATGCTGAAACGTCATGCCGACGCCCCGTCCGGTACGCAAAGACAGCCGCCTCCACTGTCTACCGACACCGTCCCCGGCGGGCCGCGGGCGCGGCAACACGCCACACGGTGCCCTCCGCAGGCGATGATCGCCATCAGCCCGTCACCGTCGCCCACGGCGTTGCCTGCGGGCAGCCGGGTCGGCGAGGCCTCTGGGCAACGAGCATGCGGGTTGGTGGGTTGCCCCCGACTGGCGCGGTGATCCTCAAGGGTGTCGCCGAGGCCGGTCGAGCGGGCGACTCCGGCGGCCCAGGCCGGTGGATTTCGAGCCCATCGGTGGGGCAGGATCATAAGCGGACAGCTTCCCTCGCGCGAGGAGGCCGATCATGTCCGCCCACCACTGTCCGCTGAGGACGTCTGCCGGCCCGGCCCTGCGGATCACGGTCGCAGACCTGCCCGGGACAGCCGGCACCATCCGCCGGGGCGGCAAGGACGACCATGACCGGCGCGGTCGGCTGGAGGACACCCTCGTCCGCGCGGTCAAGGACGGCCCGCCCCGTGAGATCGACCTGTCCCACCTCCTTCTGCGCGACTCCACTCGTCTCGACGCCCTGCTCCAAGCGCGCTTCGGACACCTACGCTGCCGCGACCGCCCTGGTCTTGGCCGTCCCGTTGGCTCGGACCAGGCGCCTGCTGGAGGTCACCGGCACCGACAGGGCTTCACCGTCCGCGACACCGTCCGCGCCGCCCTCGCCGACGCCGGTGCCCCACCTGCACGATGAGGTCCGCCATGGACACCTCCGAGCGCTACGCGATCACCATGCCGGGCCCACCAGGCGCGCAACGCCCGCCCGAGATCGTCGTTGTCCACGCCACCGGCGACAGGACGTCCGACGGCATCCCGATCTACGCCGACGACACCGGAACCTTCAGGGTGGAGATCCAAGCCGGTGCGGCCAGGCCCTTGGACGCCGCCACAGGGCCCGGCCGGCACACCTGCCTGCACGCCACCCCGCTGCTCTGACCGCAGCATTCCCACCCGTCCTCGGCCGGGACAGCAGCCGTGCCCGCGCGATCATCCTCGTTTCGAGCACCTGCGGTGCGTTGAGCTGTCTCTCGTAAGGCACGTCACCAGGGGACCGCGTCCCGAGGCTCGACCACGAAGCGCCGCAGCGAATTCAGGGAGTGGATCCCCCCGGTCAAAGCCCGGGGGCGTAGGGGGCGATTCCGACGATGAGGATGTCGCGGCGCCCTTCGTTCCCGTCGTCACCGAGGCGGACGGGGCCGACGTAGTGGCTGACGCGTCGGTCGTGCACGCCGTAGCCGTCAAGCGGCTCGGTCAGCACGAAGCGGTCGTGGATCGCTTCCGGGGGCAGCGCGTAGGGTTGCCGGCCGGCGCTCTCCGGGGTGGCGATGACGTTCTCGCCGCCCTTCACGTTCCGGCGGCCGATCAGGTGGGCGAAGGTGAAGGTGGCCGGCGAACCGCCGTCCTGGTGCAGGCAGTTCGGTGAGGACACCGCCTCCTGCTCCTGGTCGTGGACGCCGAGCGAGATCAGGTGGATGCCGACGTAGACGGGGACGCGGTGCAGGTCCTCCAGCCACAGGGCACGGTCCAGGTCGGCGCGGACGAGGGCGTCGAGCAGCCGGTTGCGGTGCAAGGCCTCCGGGATGTCGGGCAACCGGCGCCGCACCCGGGGGTACTCGGGGTTGTGCTCGTCCTGCCAGTACTCCGTGACGGTGCCGAACTCCTCGTCGGGGGTACCGGGGATGTAGGACAGCTCGCCGGTCCAGGGCAGGTGGACGGCATGCGAGTAGCGGCGGAAGCGGTGGGTCTCACGGGCGTACGGATCCGGCGGCAGGCCCTGGTAGGAGTCGGCGAGCCGGGTGAAGTCCTCGGCCAGGGCCACGGTGTCGATGCCGAGGTCCGCGGCGTTCAGGCGGGCGTACCCGTCTCGGCGCACCCGACCGCCGCGCTCGGGCGGTTGTCCGTGCTGCTGCGCTCTGTCGTCCATCGGCTTCTCCGGGCGGTCGCGGGCGTCCGTGGACATGGGGCCGGGTGCCCTTCCGGCTTCCTCCACGCTGGCACACCCGTCGGGGTCGCACCCCCGGAGGGTCCGCCGTGCGGATGACCGGGGCGGGACGGCCTGCGGGGTGGTCATGCAGTTCGCGAGGTCGTCCACGACCGCGGGCAGGCCGCCGGCCCGGTGGGCGGCACGCTGACGGTGGGCGCCGCTGCCGCGGATGGCCAGCCGGTCGACGAAGGCCGTGACCCGCTCCAGGTCCCCCAGGTCCTCCAACGCCGCGCCGATGTGCTCGACCAGCCTCCGTGCGCGCTCCGGGGCGGGCAGGACGCGCCCGGTCAGCGCGTCCGCTCCCGGCCCCGGCCAGCCGTCGCGGGTCGCGTACCAGTACGCGCCGCGCAACAGCTCACCGCGCAGCCGGGGGCCCTTGTCGTCGCGCTCCGCCAGGCGGGCGGAGGTCACCACCAGACCGCGCACGACGGCCGCCAGGGCCACCGAGTCCGCGGACTCGGCCGGAACGTCCATGCACCGCACCTCCAGCGTCGGCAGGCGGGGGTGCGGGCGGGTGTCCCAGAACGGAAGCTCGGCGAAGGAGCTTCCGCCGACCTCCGCCATCGCGGTGGCGACGCGCCGGTAGTCGTCGAAGGACTCGACCCACGGTGGCGGTCCGAGGGAGGGGAAGCGCAGCCGCAGCACCGAGCGCCAGCTCGCGTATCCGGTGTCCCGTCCGGCGTGGAACGGCGAGTTGGCACTCATCTCCACCAGCAGCGGCAGCCACGGGCGCAGGTGGTTGCCGACCAGGGCCGCCACCTGGCGGTCGTGCAGGCAGACGTGGACGTGCAGGGCGCAGACCGCGAAGTCGTCCATCAGGGTCCGGAACAGCTCCACCCCGTCGCGGTACCGGGGGTGGTCGCCCACCGGCACCGTGCTACCGCCCCCGATCACGGGCGTCGCACTGGGACATACCGTCAGGCCCTCGGCCTCGGCGCACGCGGCGAGCGTGCGGCGCAACCGAACGAGCTGGGCGGACAGTTCGCCCATCGTGGCGCACGGTGGTGTCCGCACCTCGACCTGGAGGTCCGTGAACTCACCGGACACCAGGTCTCCCAGCACGCCCGCGGCGCGGGCGGCCAGCCGCGGACCGCCGGGAACCACGGCCCGGGTCGCGGGGTCCACGACGAAGTACTCCTCCTCCACGCCTACCGTCGGTGGCAGCTCCTGGCCGTGGCCCGTACCGCCCGGGGTGCCGCTGTCGTCCACCTCACCAGACTCCCTCTCCTCGCTTGTGTCGGCATCACGGGGGTCCGGCAGGCGTGGCGTCGGGTGGCCGGCCTCGGCGTGCGCCCCGAGCCCGTCGTGCAGGGGTGGTGTGCTCACCGCTGCGGTGCCCGGTGTGGCAGGTGTGAACCGTGCCCAGTCGGGCAGCCGCTCGGCATGCTGTTGATCCGCCCACCCGGGGTCTACGCGCCCCAGGGTGACACCGAACTGCTGGCCGCCTGTGTGGGCCGGGAGCCGTTGGACGGCTCCAGCCGGGTGCTCGACCTGTGTACCGGGACCGGGGCCGTCGCGATCGCGGCGGCGCGCAGCGGGGCCCTCGTCACGGCGGTGGACCTGTCCGCCCGGGCGGTGGCCGCCGCCTGGTGCAACACCCGGCTGCACCACGACCGGGTCCGGTTGCGCCGGGGCGACCTCCTGGCGCCGTTGCCCGGTGAGCGCTTCGACCTGGTGACCGCGAATCCCCCGTACGTCCCGACGGACCCGGCCGGGGCGGCTCCCGGCCGGGGTGCAGCGCTGGCCTGGGACGCCGGACCGGACGGACGGTTGGTCCTGGACCGGATCTGCCGGACGGTTCCCGGGGCGCTGGCCGAGGGCGGCGTGCTGCTGGTCGTGCAGTCCGCACTCGCGGACGTGCCGGCCACCCTGGCGCTCCTGCACACAGCCGCACTGCGTACGGAGGTGGCGGCGCGACGGCGGCAGCTCTTCGGGCCGGTCATGACGGCCCGGGCCGCCCTGTTCGAGCGGCTCGGACTGATCCGGCCGGGCGAACGCGAGGAGGAGCTGGTGGTGGTGCGCGGTGTCCGCGAGCGTTGAGCGCCCCGCCACCCGGGTGTTCGTCGTGCCGGGTGGCCCGCTGCTGGTCGAGGGACCGGTGGAGGTCGTCCTGCCGGACGGCACTCGGCGGCTGTCCGACCGTCCGGTGGTGGCCCTGTGTGCCTGCCGGCGCAGCCGCACGTACCCGTTCTGCGACACCAGCCACCGGCGGCACGGGCGATCGCCGCGGCCTGCGGAGCGGGACCACCGGGACTCGGACGGCACGGCCGGCGGGGAGTGAGCGCGGGGACGCGTGCCCTCCGGCGCCGTTCGCTGCCCACGGCGTACCCCGCCCCGCGGTGGTCACAGGTCGGCCGGTCGGACGGTGACGGCCGTCGACCGGCCGATCGGTGCCCGCGTTCCGGACGAGGGCGACCGCGCGGCCCGGGACGCGTGATTGGGCCGGCACCGGCGGGGCAGGCGCACGGTACGGCCGGGACAGCCCCGGTCGAACCGTGGGAGGAGGCCGGGATGAGCATGGTCAAGGAGTCCGTGGACGTGGACGTCCCCCTGCACACCGCGTACAACCAGTGGACGCTGTTCGAGGAGTTCCCGCGCTTCATGGAGGGCGTCGACTCGGTGACCCAGCTGGACGACCGCCACAACCACTGGCGGACCAGCATCGGCGGCGTCACCCGTGAGTTCGACACCGAGATCGTCGACCAGCTGCCCGACGAGCGGATCGCCTGGCGGACCACCGACGGCGAAGTGGACCAGAAGGGCGTGGTGACCTTTCAACAACTCGACCAGGGCCACACCCGGGTCGCCATGGCCATCGACTTCCGGCCCGAGGGCATGGTGGAGAAGGCCGCCGACGTCACAGGAGTGGTCGACCGCCGGGTGAAGGGAGACCTGAAGCGGTTCAAGGAGTTCATCGAGGAACGCGGCACGGAGGAGGGCGGCTGGCGCGGCCGGATCAGTCCGGGCTGAATCCGCTGTCGACCGTCCACGCCACCGGCCGCCGGGACACCCTCCTGGCAGCCCGTGGCCATGCCGGATCAGGAACGGCTGATCCGGCATGGCCCAGGGCTCGGCGGGTACCCGCCGAGCCCTGGGTGCGCG
>NZ_JBHXEM010000119.1:0-26780 GCF_042724755.1 Kitasatospora sp. NPDC127067
CCCCGGGGGGCCGGGGGCCACGGCCGGGCCGCCCGCCGGCCCCGGGGGGGGGGGGGGGCGCGGGGCGGCGGGGGGCCGCCGGGCGGGGGCGGCGGCGCCCCGTTCCCCCGGGCCCGCCGCAGCGGTCCGGAGCGCCCGGCTCAGTGGATGATGCCGGTGCGCAGCGCGACCGCGACCATGCCGGCGCGGTCGCCGGTGCCCAGCTTGCGGGCGATCCGGGCGAGGTGGCTCTTGACGGTGAGCGCCGACAGGCCCATTGCCACGCCGATCGCCTTGTTGGACTGTCCCTCGGCGACCAGTCGCAGCACCTCGACCTCGCGGCCGGAGAGCTCGCGGTAGGCGGCCTGCTGCGCGCCCGGCGCACCGGGTGCTCCGGGGGCGCCCGGCGCACCGGTCGCGCCCGGCATGCCCGGCATCCCGGGGCGGCGCATCCGGCCGGCCAGCCCGGCGGCGCCGAGCGGCATCCCGGGGCGGCCCGGCATCGCGACGTTCGTCCGGGTACCGGTCACCACGTATCCCTTGACACCGCCGGCCAGCGCGCTGCGGACCGCGCCGATGTCGTCGGCGGCGGACAGTGCCAGGCCGTTGGGCCAGCCCGCGGCGCGGGTCTCGGCGAGGATGGTCAGCCCGGAGCCGTCCGGGAGGTGTACGTCGGCGACGCAGATGTCGCGGGGAGTGGAGACCCGGGGGCGGGCCTCGGCGATGGAGGACACCTCGATCACGTCGCGGACGCCGAGTGCCCACAGGTGGCGGGTGACGGTGTTTCGGACACGGGGATCGGCGATGACCACCATGGCGGTGGGCTTGGTCGGCCGGTAGGCGACCACGTTTGCGGGGTGCTCAAGAAGGACCGACACCAGGCCTCCTGCGGGGAGTGGCGGACGGAACCCCGATGGGGGCGGTCGGAGTGTTCCGCGTTCGGAAAGGGTCACAGTCTGCTTCGGCAGCAACCGTGCCCGGCTTTAGCGAAAGATCACGATCTAGTGAGTAACAATACGGACAAATCGCGCAAATGATTGATGCGACATGCCCGGTATTCGCACAAAATCGATCAGATTCGGTGTCGATCGGTCGGTGTCGACCGGTGAATTGACGAAGAGCGGGTCCGAAGTCACACTCCGTCAGCCCTGGGGGTGGCGTCCGGCCCCCGGGCGCCGTCGGGCCCGCACACCACCCGTCAGTGCGACCGGGGGCGTCGCCGGGCCGGCATCGGGACCACTCCACCGAGTGAAGGAACCTCGGCGGGCCCCTGCGGGGCCGGGGCGGTCGGCGGCAGGCCGGCGCTGACGCACAGCAGGTCCGCCCAGGCCGCCAGGTGCCGCTCGAAACGGCCGTCGGCCGGGGTCCAGGAGGCCCGGATCTCGATCTCCGTCGAGGACGGGCGGTCCGCCAGGCCGCCGAAGTACTGGGAGGAGGCCAGGCTCACCGTGCCGGACGGCTCCGCGTACCCGGCGCCGTGCGCCTGCAGGGTGTCCAGCAGCCAGGACCAGCCCACCTCGGAGACCATCGGGTCGCCCGCCATCTCCGGCTCCAGCTCGGCCCGGGTCATCGTGACCACCCGGAACTCCCCGTTCCAGGCCTCCTGCCCGGCCGGGTCGTACAGCAGCACCAGCCGGCCGTCCGCCAGCTCCTCGCCGTCGACCTCGACCGAGGCGGTCACTGCGAACGAGTACGGGGCGAGCCGGCGCGGCGCCGGCGCGGGGGAGAGCTGCACCTCGGGCCGCAGCCGGGCCCCGTCCAGGGCCGCCACGGCCGCCCGGAACTCGCTCGGCACCCCCTCGTGCCCCGCTCCGCCACCTGCTCCGCCACCCTGTGCGGGGTGCCCTCCGACCGCTGCCATGCCCCGAAGACTAGGTCGAAGAACGGGGTTATCGCCGCAACTTCTCTCCCAGCGGCGTGCCGGAACGGCAAACCCGGACAGATCTTGGAGGAACCGACGAGACCGGCCGGGAAACCGGGCCCGGCACGCGTGCGAAGATTTGACGCGTGAGCGAGACAACGGCAGACACCACGGCGCCCACCCACGGCGGCCAGACCACCCCCCGGCGTCGCGGCGCCGCGCACGACTCCGCGTTCCTGCGCGCCTGCCGGCACGAGCCCGTGCCGCACACGCCGGTGTGGTTCATGCGCCAGGCCGGCCGCTCGCTGCCCGAGTACCTGAAGGTCCGCGAGGGCATCCCCATGCTGGAGTCCTGCATGCGGCCCGAGCTGGTCAAGGAGATCACCCTCCAGCCGGTGCGCCGGCACAAGGTGGACGCGGCGATCTTCTTCAGCGACATCGTGGTGCCGCTCAAGGCCGTCGGCATCGACGTCGACATCAAGCCCGGCATCGGCCCCGTCATCGCCGACCCGATCCGCACCGTCGAGGACCTGAAGCGGCTGCGCCCGCTGGAGCCGGACGACGTCCCCTACATCACCGAGGCCGTCGGCCTGCTGGTGGACGAGCTCGGCGAGACCCCGCTGATCGGCTTCGCCGGGGCGCCGTACACGCTGGCCAGCTACCTGATCGAGGGCGGGCCGTCCAAGAACCACGAGAACACCAAGGCCATGATGTACGGGCAGCCCGAGCTGTGGGCCGCCCTGGTGGACCGGCTCGCGGACATCACCTCGGCCTTCCTCAAGGTCCAGATCGAGGCCGGCGCCTCGGCCGTCCAGCTGTTCGACTCCTGGGTCGGCGCGCTCGCGCCGGACGACTACCGCCGCTCGGTGATGCCGTCCAGCACCAAGGTCTTCGACGCCGTCGCCGAGTACGGCGTGCCGCGGATCCACTTCGGCGTCGGCACCGGCGAACTGCTCGGCCTGATGGGCCAGGCCGGCGCGGACATCGTCGGCGTCGACTGGCGGGTGCCGCTGAACGTCGCCGCCGAGCGGGTCGGCCCGGGCAAGGGCCTGCAGGGCAACCTCGACCCGGCGGTGCTGTACGCGCCCACCGCGGTGGTGGAGACCAAGGCCGCCGAGGTGCTGCGGGCCGCCGAGGCGCTCGGCACCAGCGGCCACATCTTCAACCTCGGCCACGGCGTGCTGCCGTCCATGGACCCGGACGCGCTCAGCCGCCTCGTCGCCTTCGTCCACGAGGCCAGCGCGCGCTGACCTCCCGGTGGCGGGCCCCTGCCGCTCCGGGGCCCGCTACCCGGCCGTGACCTCGATCCCGGCCCGGCGCAGCAGCGCCGCCGTCACCCCGTCGCCGGGGCGCAGCTCCCCGGTGAACGACCCGTCGTACACCTGCCCGCAGCCGCAGGACGGGCTGCGCGCCATCAGCACCGCCCGCCGGGCCCCCGCCTCCTCGGCGGCGGCGAGCGCCGCCCGGGCACCGGCCAGGAACTCCGCGGTGCAGTCCGCCCCGGTCGCGTCCACCACCCGGGCCCGCCCGTCCAGCACGTCCGCGCCGTCCCCGCCCACGATCTCCGCCGGCGGCCGCGGCGTCGGCAGCCCGCCCGCCCCCTCCGGGCACACCACCACGGCCCGCCCCCGCTCGACCAGCCGCACGGCGTCGTCGGAGGTCTTCGCCCGCCCGTCGTACCGGCAGGGGATCCCGGCCAGACACGCACTCACCATGATCGGTTCCATGGCACACAGACTAAGTGGCGGTCCGCCGCGTCCCCGAACTCGCTGGCTTGGGGCCGTGCGCGAGCCGGACCGGGTGACCGCTTCGTACGCACCGGACGGAATCTTCCGCGGCAGACTGGAACGCCCGGTGCCGTTCCCGATCGCGATCGACCTCGGGCGTGCAGGGGATTGAGGGTCCGGCGTAAAGACCTGCGAGACTGCGGAGCATGTCGGATGCACAGGTCGTCGTCGTCGGTGGTGGGATCGCGGGGCTGGCCGCGGCCGCTTTCCTGAGCGGTGCCGCCGGGGGGCCCGCGCGGGCGCGGGTCACGCTGCTGGAGGCGTCCGGGCGGGTCGGCGGGAAGCTGTGGGGCGGAGAGGTCGGCGGGGTCCGGGTGGACCTCGGGGCCGAGTCGGTGCTGGCCCGGCGGCCGGAGGCGGTGGACCTGGCACGGGCGGTCGGGCTCGGCGAGGAGCTGGAGCCGCCGACCACCGCGAAGGCCGCGATCTGGACCCGCGGCGCGCTGCGGCCGCTGCCCGGCGGGCAGGTGATGGGCGTCCCCGGTGACCTGGAGGCGCTGGCCGCCTCCGGCGTGCTGACCGACCAGGGGCTGGAGCGGGCCCGGAACGAGCGGCCCGGCGAGATCGGCGAGGACGTCGCGATCGGCCGCTACGTCGCCGACCGGCTGGGCCAGGAGGTCGTGGACCGGCTGGTCGAGCCGCTGCTCGGCGGCGTCTACGCCGGCCGCGCCGAGGAGATCTCGCTGCGCGCCGCCGTCCCGCAGCTGCTGTCGATCGCGCGCGGCGGCGGCTCGCTGGTCGAGGGGGTGCACGAGCTGGCCTCCCGGCCGAAGGTGGTCGGCACCCCGGTGTTCCAGGGCCTGCGCGGCGGCCTCGGCACCCTGCCCGGCGCGGTCGCCGCGGCCTGCGTCAAGGCGGGGGTGGACCTGCGCACCGACGCCCCGGTGGACGAGCTGCGCCGCACCCCCGACGGCTGGCGGGTGGTGGCCGGCGGCGAGGTGCTGCACGCGGACGCCGTGGTGCTGGCCGTCCCGGCCCCCGTCGCGGCCCGGCTGCTGCGCGAGGACGCGCCGGCGGCCGCCACCGACCTGGACGCCGTCGAGTACGCGGGCATGGCCCTGGTGACCCTGGCCTTCCGCCGCGCCGACCTGGCCGAGCCGCCCGGCGGCAGCGGCTTCCTGGTGCCGCCGGTGGACGGGCGGCGGATCAAGGCCTCGACCTTCTCCTCCAACAAGTGGGGCTGGCTGGAGCGTTCCGCGCCGGACGCGTTCCTGCTGCGCACCTCGCTGGGCCGGTACCGCGAGGAGGAGGCGCTGGGGCTGCCGGACGAGGAGCTGGTGGCCCGCTCGCTGGCGGACCTGGAGGAGGCGATCGGGCTGACCGCCCGGCCGTACGACACCTTCGTCTCCCGCTTCACGGCCGGTCTGCCGCAGTACCCGGTGGGGCACCTGGACCGGGTGGCCCGGGTGCGGGCCCAGGTGGCGCGGGTGGGCGCGCTGGCGCTGTGCGGCGCCGCGTACGACGGGGTGGGCATTCCGGCGTGCATCGGTTCGGCGGCCGCCGCGGCGGCCGCCGTCGACAGACTGTTGACCCCGGCGACCGGGGAAGGCTCCACGGAGAGGACAATGGGCGCATGACTGAGAGCGTTGAGCGGGAGCAGCAGCCCGAGAAGAAGAAGGCGCGCGACCTGAACCAGGTCATCCGCTACACGATGTGGTCGGTGTTCAAGCTCAAGGGCGCCCTGCCCGAGGACCGCACCGCGCTGGCCGCCGAGGTGGACGAGCTGTTCGCCCAGCTGGCCGCCAAGGACGTGACCGTGCGCGGCACGTACGACGTCTCCGGTCTGCGCGCGGACGCCGACATCCTGGTCTGGTGGCACGCCGCCGACTCGGACGACCTCCAGGAGGCGTACAACCGCTTCCGCCGCACCGGCCTCGGCCGGCTGCTGGAGCCGGTCTGGTCGAACATGGCGCTGCACCGCCCGGCCGAGTTCAACAAGTCGCACATCCCGGCCTTCCTGGCCGACGAGCGCCCGCGCGACTACGTCTGCGTGTACCCGTTCGTCCGCTCCTACGAGTGGTACCTGCTGCCGGACGCCGAGCGGCGCGCGATGCTCGCCGAGCACGGCCAGATGGCGCGCGGCTACCCGGACGTGCGGGCCAACACGGTGGCCTCGTTCGCGCTCGGCGACTACGAGTGGCTGCTCGCCTTCGAGGCGGACGAGCTGCACCGGATCGTCGACCTGATGCGCGATCTGCGCCCCTCCCGGGCCCGGCTGCACGTCCGCGAGGAGGTGCCGTTCTTCACCGGTCGGCGCAAGCCGGTCAGCGAGCTGCTGAACGGCCTGGTCTGACGGTTCCCGCGGTTCCTCCCGGAGGCCGGTTCCCCGACGGGGAGCCGGCCTCCGGCGTCGCTACGGGCGCGGCCCGGCGAACTCGCGCAGCACGGAGGTGTAGTGGTCGCCGAGGTCGACCCGGGTGACGTCCTCGAAACGGAACTTCGTCGGCTCCGGGTGCCAGTGCGCCTCGGGGTCGACCTCGTGCAGCCGCAGCGAGGCGGGCCGCAGTGCGGTGACCGTACCGACCCAGCAGGCGCCGGGGTCGCGGCGCTCGGTGTGCAGGGCGATCAGACCGTACTCGGCGCAGGCGGCGGTGAGCAGGCCGGGCAGGTCGTCCAGCGGCAGGTCGGCGCCGGGCGGGCGGACCGGCCACAGACCGCGGCGGCGCAGCACCCGTACGGTCAGGTTCTCGGGGCCGCCCCGGTCGCGGACCTTGTGCAGGTCGGCGGTGCGGACGGCGCTCCAGCCGTCGAGGCGGTGGTCGGTGCAGGTGGCGAGCAGGGTCCAGACCGGGCCGGTGCCGAGGACGAAGCCCTCCAGCCGGTCCGCGCCGGGGATGGAGCGGCCCAGCCGGACCGGGCGGCCCTCGAAGCGGGCGCGCTCCAGCGCCGCGAGGCCCTTCCGGCCGAGGGCCGGCGGGTCCGGGGCGCGGTCGGCGGGGCCCCGCTCGGCGGGGTCGGGTGCGTCCATGGGTGGGAGTCTGCCCTGGTCGCAGCGGTCGGTGCAGCCGGTTTTCAGGTCCGGTGCGGGCGCAGGGCGGCGCGGAGCCGGGCGTCGGGCAGGACGGCCGGGCCGTTCATGGCGACGGCGGTGAGCAGTTCGCGCTCCTCGTCGTCGGCCAGGCCGCGCTGGCGGGTCGGACGGACCTCGCGCAGTACCTCCTGGCCGACCGGGGAGGCCCAGCGGGTGTACGGGTAGACGTCCACCCGGGCCATCAGCAGGGTGCCCGAGGTGAGCGCCACCGGCAGGGAGAACCAGGCGAGCGGGGCGAGGGTGTCACCCCCGGTGAAGCCGCCGAGGGCCAGCGAGGCGGCCAGCAGCACCAGCGTCAGCAGCAGCGCGTGCCGGACCTGCCGGACCACCACCACGGTGTTGCGCTGCACCAGGGCCGGGGTGGCCAGGCCCGCCAGGGTGAGCCGGGCGCCGATCTCCAGCACGGTGGGGTGTTCGGCCATGGCCCGGCGCAGCTCGTCGGTCCGGCACTGGACCTCGGGGCCGACGGTGGCGATGACCGCCCGCTCCAGGCGGCTGCGGCCCCTGGGGTCGACCACGGTGGTCCAGCCGGTGTGCGCCAGGTGCAGCCGCCCGCGGCCGGCCATCAGGACGAGGGCGAGTTCGACCACCCGGTCCGGGCCGCCGGCCAGGTAGGCGGTCTCGTACAGGCCGATGCCGACGGCTTCGGGGGGCCGCAGGCCGGCCTGGTCGGTCAGGGCGTCGGCGGTGGCGGTCATCCGGACCAGTCGGAGGCAGGACAGGACCGCCGCGACACAAGCCGGTATGAGGAACAGCAACCACATGGGCTTGTTGTATGCCTGCGTCGACGGCGGGCGGAACGTCTTCCCGGTCCGCGATACCGAACTGTGACGTCCGGCGGCGCGCCCGGCGGGTCTCAGGAGCCGCAGCCGCCGCCGCCACAGCTCGACCCGCAGCTGGAGGAGGACGAGGACCCGCAGCTGGATGAGGACGAGGACCCGCAGCTCGACGAAGAGGATCCGCAGCTCGACGAGGAGGACCCGCAGCTGGACGAGCCGCAACCGGAGCCGGAGGAACCGGAGTCGGAGGACCCGCACCAGGAGGCGGAGCCGCCGTCGGAGCCGGAGGAACCGGAGGAGCACGAGGACGCCGACGACGAGGAGGAGGACGACGAGGACGACGAGGAGGCGTTCGCGGCGACCGCCTGCCGTACGGCCTCCTCCTCGGCCGACGCGGTCAGCATCGCGGCCTCCAGCTCCGGGTTGTCCAGCCCGGCGGCGGCCAGGCCGCCGAGCGCGAGCGCGCCCAGCAGCGCGCCGCCGGCCAGCCGGGGCGGCATCCCGGCGTTGGGCTTCCACGGGGTGCCCTGCATCAGGGAGAGCTGGCGCTGCCCGGCCGGGGTGATCCGGCCCTTGACCGGCGCGGTGGCGAGCAGCGCGGTGAGGCCCCCGAACAGCAGGAGGCCCGGGACCCAGAGGTTCGGACGGTCGTGGCCGGCGGCGCCGTCGTCGAGCAGCAGGGAGGCCACCGCGGAGGCCACCACGAGCAGCAGCGCGAGCCAGAGCAGCCGACGGGCGGTGCGGGCCCGCCGCAGCCGCTCGGGGCGGCGCAGCAGGCCGCGGTCGGCGAGCCGGTCACCGATCTCCTGGACGGCGGCGGAGCGCATCACGGTGTGGCGCAGCGAGCCGAGTTGACGGCTGCCGGTCGGACCGACCGCGTCCTGGACCGCCTTGTCGACGGCGTCGTACGGCTTGGAGCCGGTGAGCGTGACCAGACCGGAGCGGTTGATCACGACCTGCTCGCTCATGTGCATCCGGACCATGGCGGTGTCGAACACCCGCCCCGGCCCGCCGGACAGGAACGCGGTGTCGAGCAGCGGCAGACCGCGGCCGGGCAGGCCCTTGGCGTAGCGGACCCGGCCGATGTGCTGCCGGGTCCGGGCGGCGTACAGGGCGGCGGCCGCCAGCAGGACGGCCGGGACGACGAAGTAGCTGTTGTGCCACATGGGCTGTTCCCCCGAGGTGGTGACAGTGCGTCAGGATCAGGTGCCGCCGGGTTCGCCGGCGGCCCGGCCGCCGGCTAGCGGCGCGGGGCCGGGCGCAGGGCCCGGCGCAGGCGCGCGAGCGGGCCCGGCGGCCGTACGGGTGCCGGGTGGAGCCACTGCTCCAGGGCCCGGCGATGGTCGTCGGCGAGCGGGCCGCCGTCGGTGAGCACCCACTGCGCGAAGGCCCGGGCGTCGGCCCGGTAGCCGCCGGTCTGCGGGTGGGAGCGGGCGTAGCCGAGGAAGAGCGGCCCGTACTGCGCCCCGAGTGCCCGGGGCAGGTCCGGGGCCACCTTGGCGGTGGTGTCCCGCCGCTTGGCGGCCAGGCCGGTGGACTGGGTGCGGACCTGCCGCTCGTCGAAGCCGGGCGGGACGGGCCCGCCGGCCACCAGGGCGGCCAGCAGCTCCTCCTGGCGCCGGGCCAGGCGCCGCCGGGCGGCGGCGAGGTCCTGCGCGGCGGGGCCCGGGCCGGCGGGGCCCTGCTCGGCGGGGTCGCGGTCGGTGGTGAGACGCGGGTCGGTGTTCTCCCGCGCCGTTCTCGTCAGGTCGCTCATCGCCGGGTGCTCCCCTCCAGCACCCGGCGGATGGCGTCCAGTTCACCGGCCAGTTCGCTGGGCGGCGGGAAGTTGGCGTCCCGCTCCAGCAGCACCCCGGGCGGGGCGACCCGCGCGCAGAGTTCGGCCAGCACCTCCAGCACCGGTTCGGTGACGGGGTGCGCGTGGGTGTCGTGCCAGACGCCGTCGACCAGGGTGCCGCCCGCGACGTGGACGTAGGCGAGCGCCTCCAGCGGCAGGCGGTCGAGCTCGGCGGCCGGGTCGATGCCGAGGTTGACCCGGTTGGTGTGCAGGTTGGCGACGTCGATCAGCAGCCGGACGCCGGTACGCTCGACGAGCTCGGCGAGGAACTGGCCCTCGGTGAACTCGTCGTCCGGCCAGGCGAGCTGGGCGGCGACGTTCTCCAGGGCGAGCGGCACCGGCAGGTGGTCCTGGGCGATCCGGACGTTCTCGACGATCACCCGCAGCGAGTCCCGGGTGCGGGGGACGGGCAGCAGGTGGCCGGCCTCCAGACCGCCGGCCCGGACGAACGCCAGGTGCTCGCTGACCAGCGGGGAGTCGAGGGCCAGCGCGGCCTCGGCGAGCCGGTCGAGGCGGCCGGGGTCGGGCAGGTCGGCGCCGCCGAGGCCGAGGCCGACGCCGTGCGGGACGACGGTGACGCCGCGTCCGCGCAGCACGGTCAGGGACTCGGGCAGGTGGTCGGCGCAGATGTTCTCGGCGACCACCTCGACCCAGTCCAGGCCGGGCCGGCTCTCGACCACGGTGTCGATCTCGCTGCGCCAGCCGAGGCCGACGCCCAGACGGGGCGCGGCCTCCCGGGGCGCGGCTTCTCGGCGCGCGGTTCCCAGGGGTGCGGTTCCTAGGCTCGCGGTGGCGGAGGCAGGCAGTTCCAGGGCAGGGAAAGTCATCGGTTCGCCCCCTTCGGAGGGCCGGGTGGGAGGGCCGTCGAGCGGTGCGGGCGTCGTCGCCGGAACCGCGCGGCCGTGCTGCTGAGAATGTCCCCGGGCGGGGTGGCTGCCAAGCCTCGCCCGGTCTTCTCAGAGCATTATTTGAGCATGTCGTGCCGGCCGTGAGGGACTTTGGTCCCGAGCCCGGGCCGTCCGCGCAGGTGGGGCGCCCTTCCGGCGGGAAAACCGGAGGCGCCGGACGGGCCCGCGGGGCTAGCGTGGGAATCCATGACTTCTTCGAATTCCTCCTCCGTGACGATCCGTGACTTCCACCCCGAGGACGCCGTGGCCGTGGCCGCGGCCCACCGGGCCGGGCGCGAACACCTGGTGCTCTCCGCCGAGACGCTGGTCTGGTTGAACGCCCAGCCCAGCCCCGAGGAGCACTTCCGCACCTTCGTCGCCGAACTGGACGGCCGGGTGGTCGGCGCGGTGCGCTGCGGGGTGGTGCTCGGGACGACGACCACGGGTGTCGGCTACGCCAACGGCAGCGTGCTGCCGGAGTACCGGCGGCGCGGCGCGGCCACCGCCCTGCTGGCCGTGGCCGAGCGGCACCTGACCGGGCACGGCGTGACGGAGCTGCACACCTGGCTGGACGACGAGCCCGCCTCGCTGGCCTTCGCCACCGCCCGGGGCTACCGGATCGGGCGCACCATGCAGTTCGCCGGACGGGACCTCGCGCTGCCGCTGCCGCCCGCTCCCGTACGGCCGGCCGGTGTCGAGGTGCGCCCGGCCGCCGACTGGGCGGACGACCCGTACCCGGTGTTCCTGGTCGAGGCGGACGCCATCCTGGACGAGCCCGGCAGCGAGGTGCCGATGGACGCCCTCACGTACGAGGACTGGTTGCGCAACGACTGGGCCAGGCCGGACCGGGACGCGGCGCTGAGCGTCGTCGCCGTGGTGGACGGACGGCCGGCCGCGTTCAGCATGGCGCAGACCGACGGCGTGGACCGCTACTGGTCCGCGTTCACCGCCTGCCGCCGGGAGTTCCGCGGCCGGGGGCTGAGCAAGCTGGCCAAGCTGGAGTCGCTGCGGCTCGCCGCGGCGGCCGGCTACCGGCACGCGTACACCAGCAACGACACGACCAACGGGCCGATGCTGGCGATCAACGCCTGGCTCGGCTACGAACGCTGTGCGGGGGAGCGCAAGGGGATCAAGCAGCTGGAGCGGTCGACGGAGCAGGAGATCTGACGCTCCCTCCGGACCCAATCGGGGCCCGGGCCGGGCCACTTCGGCCAGATGTGGTCCAGACCACGTGGGACGAATCGGGACAGCTCGGGTTGCTTCGGGCGCGAAGTGGCTTGAACTGTAATGGTTTTGCTCCACTCCTGTCACGACATGGGCATAATCGCGCACATGACGATCAGCCGTGCGAACGTGAGCGCGATTGCCGAGGACCTGTACGTGTGGCTCCCGCCGAAGCGGGGCTGGGGCCTGGCCAACTGCGGGCTGCTGGCATCGGAGACCACCGCGCTCTGGATCGACACGCCGTACGACCCCTCGATGGCCGGGGAGTTCCTCGCCGCGAGCCGGCGGCTGCTGCCGGACGGGGTCGGGATCGACCGGGTGGTCGTCACCCACGCCAACGGGGACCACCTGTGGGGCGCCGGGGTGCTGCCGGACGCCGAGGTGATCGCCACCCGCGAGGCGCTGGAGCACATCCACTGGGAGCCCACCCCGCAGCAGCAGCACGCGCTGGTCGTCAACAGCGACCCGCAGTCGCCGCTCGGCGGCTACCTGAGGGAGCACTTCGGGCAGTTCGACTGGTCCGGCACCGCGCCGGTGCACCCCGACACCGTCTTCACCGGCGAGCTGGAGCTGACCGTCGGCCGCTACCCGGTGCGGATCACCAGCCTGCCCGCCGCCCACACGGGTGGGGACCTCATGGTCCACCTCCCGCACCAGCGCGCGGTCTTCACCGGCGACGTGATCTTCTCCTCGACGCCCGAGCAGCCCGGCGACCACCCCTCGCACTGGGCCGGACCGCTGGAGAACGTCATCGGCGCCTGCGAGCAGGCCCTCGCCACCGGCGCGGAGATCTTCGTACCCGGCCACGGCCCGGTGCTCGACCGCGACGGCGTCCAGGAGCACATCGGCTACCTCTCCTACGTCCGCGAGCGCGCCCACGCCCTGCACGCCGCCGGCATACCCGCGCTGGACGCCGCCCGGCGGGTGATCGCCGAACAGCGCCACCCCGAACTCGGCCTGCCCGAGCGACTGGTGCTCACCCTCGCGGCCGAGTACCGGCACCTGGACGGCTCCGCGGCCCCCGGCGCCCTGGAGGCCATGGGCCAGGTCGCCCTGGTGGCCCGGGAACTGGCCGAGGACGCCGCCCGCTCCCCGCGCCCGCGCGCCGTCGGGAACTGACCCCACCCGCGCTCCCGGAACGCGCCCCTCCTCGCAGGTCGGGCCGCACCACCCGGTCCCACCCGCAAGCACCCCCGAGGACTTCGATGACGCAGATCGCGCTGATCGTCCTGGCGCTGGTCGCCGCCGTGGCCGCGGCCGTGCTCGCCCGCGGCCGGGCCGGGGCCGTCGCCCGGGCGACCGCCGCCGAGACCGCGCTCGGCCGGACCGAGGAGCGCACCCGGGCCGCCGAGGGCAGGCTCGCCCGTGCCGAGCAGCAGCAGCGCGAGGCGCAGGAGGCCGCCCGGTGCTCCGCCGAGGACGCCCAGCGGGCGCAGGAGCGCACCCGCGCCGCCGAGGACAGCGTCCGCGAGGCACAGGAAGCCGCCCGGCACGCGCAGGACACCGTCCGGGACGCCCTGCAGCAGGGCGCCGCCGCGACCGACCGGGCCGAGCGGGCCGAGAGCGCGCTCGCCGCCGCCGAGGCGCGGGCGACCGCGCTGCTCGCCGAGATCGGCCACCTCGCCCAGGAGCGGATCGCCGCCACCGCCGTACGGCTCACCCACGGCAACGCCCCACTGGTCGGCCCACTGGACCCGCCGGCCGTCGGCCCCGAGGCGGTCCGGGCGCTGCAGGCCGTCCTGGACGCCGCGCACGCCGCCCTCGCCGACGAGCGCGAGCGGGTGGACGCCGCCGCCCGCGCCGCCATGCGCGGCGCCACCTCCCGGATCCAGACCCTGCTGTACCAGATCCAGAGCCTGGTCCAGCAGCTCCAGCACGAGCACGACGACCCCCGGCTGCTGGAGGTCGACTTCCGCAACGAGGTCGCGCTGCGCCGGATCCAGACCATCGCGGTGCTCTGCGAGGCCTGGCCGGGCCTGGCCCGCACCGACTCGCCGCTCGCCGAGGTGGTCGTCGGCGCGCTCTCCCGGGTGCCCGGCTACGCCCGGATCAAGGTCGCCAACCACCTGCGCGAGCAGCGCCTCGCCGTGGTCGCCCGGGCGGCCGAGCCGATCGCCGTCACCATCGCCGAGCTGCTCGCCAACGCCACCGCCTACTCCCACCCGGAGACCGACGTCCCGGTCACCGTCCAGCAGGGCGGCCGCGGCGCGCTGGTGATCATCGACGACAGCGGCATCGGCATGGACGAGGACCAGCTGCGCCGCGCCCGCCGGCTGCTGGCCGGCCCGCCCGACATGCTGCTCACCGAGCTCGGCAACCCGCCCAAGACCGGCTTCGCGGTGATCGGCAAGCTGGCCCGCCAGTACGGCTTCTCCTGTCATGTCGAGCCCTCGCCGTACGGCGGCATGCGGACCATCCTGCGCATCCCGGCCGCGCTGGTGACCGTCGTGGACGACGAGCAGCCGCTGTCGGTGCTCACCCCGCTGCCGCTGCGGGCCGGCGCCGGGCCGGCCCCGGCGCCCACCGTCGCGGCCGTCCCTCCGATGCGCGACGCGGACGAGCAGGACGGCCCGCAGCTCGCCGACCGCCACAACCAGCCGGGCCCGCACCCGGCCCCGACCATCCGGGTGGTGCCCGATCCGGTGGCGTCCGATCCGGTCGCGGACGGCCGGGCGGACGGTGCGACGGCAGGGGGTGACGAGCCGGCCGGCGATGCGCCGGTCGGCGCCACCCCGAAGGACGGCGCGACGGCCGGTGCGCCCGCGGCGGACGCACCCGTGGCCGACGACGGCACCGGCCTGCCCACCCGGCGGCGCCGCCGTCCGCTGGCCGCCGAGCAGCCGCCCGGCGCTAGGCCCGTCCCCGTTCGCGCCCCGGCGTCCGACCGCACCCCCGAGCAGGCCGCCGCCCACTGGCAGGCGCTGCAGCAGGGCACCGACTCCGGCCGGGCCGCCGTGGCCCGGGCCGCCCGCGAGGAGACCGGCGCCGGCGCCGCCGGCACCCCCGGCCACGACCCCGGCGACACCACCCCCGGCCACGACCCCGGCGACACCACCGCCGGCCACGACCCCGGTGACCAGAGCACCGGTCAGACCTTAGAAGGAGCCGAGCAGTGAGCAGCACGCCCAGCCCGACCACCACCGACGAGATCTCGTGGGTGCTGACCCCGTTGCTGGAGCTGCCGGGGGTGCTGCACGCCGTCATCGCCACCGGGGACGGCCTGGTCGAAGGCGCCTCGGGCGGCCTGGAGCGCGCCTCGGCCGAGCGGGTCGCCGCGATGACCGCCACCGTGCACGCCGCCGCCCGGGCCTTCACCGCCGCGTTCACCGACGCCGAGCGCCCCAGGCTGGCCCAGACCGTGGTGGAGTCCGACCTCGGCTACGCCGTCGTGGTGCCCGCCGGGGAGAACACCTCGCTCGCCGTGTTCACCTCGCCGGACGCCCAACTCGGCAACGTGGCCTACCAGATGCAGCTGCAGGTCGCCGCCCTCGGTCGCGCGCTCGCGAGCCCGACCCGGCGGCAGGACGACGACGGCCGGTCATGACCGCCGCCCCCCGCAGGCGGATGGTGCCCGCCTACCTGGCCACCGGCGGCCGCAGCCGCCCCGGCACCAAGGGCTTCGAGCGGCTGACCGTGCTGTTCGCCGACCGCGCCGACCCGCCGGCCGCGCTCGAACCCGAACACCGCCGGCTCTGGGAACTGCTGCGCCCCGGCGCGCTGACCGTGGTGGAGGCCGCCGCGCACCTGCGCCTGCCGGTCAGTGCCACCGTCTTCCTCGCGGCCGATCTGGTCGAGTCGGGCTGCCTGCACGCCCGCGCACCGATCCCGCGCGCCCAGCAGACCGACCGCTCCATCGTCGAGAGGCTCCTCGTTGGACTCCGTGCGCTCCGGTGACCCGGCCGCCCGGCCGGACCCGGAAGACCAGAGCCGGGTGGGCTACCTGCCCGACCGGGACCAGACGCTGATGAAGCTGGTGGTGGCCGGCCCGTTCGGGGTCGGCAAGACCACCCTCATCCGCACCCTCTCGGAGATCGCCACCCTGCACACCGAGGAGGCGATGACCGAGACCGGCCGCCCGGTGGACGACCTGGCCGGCCTGCCCGAGAAGGCCACCACCACCGTCGCCGTCGACTTCGGCCGGCTCACCCTGCCCGGCAACGTCGTGCTCTACATGTTCGGCACCCCCGGCCAGCGCCGCTTCTTCCCGCTCTGGCAGGACATCGCCCGCGGCGCCGTGGGCGCCCTGGTGCTCGCCGACACCCGCCGGCTGGCCGACTCCTTCGAGATCATGGACATGGTCGAGGAACAGGGCCTGCCGTACGCCGTCGCCGTCAACCGCTTCCCGGACGCACCGGAGCACGCGGTCGAGGTGCTGCGCACCCACCTGGACCTGCACGCCGCGACCCCGTTGCTGCTCTGCGACGCCCGCGAGCGCGACAGCAGCCTGGACGCGCTGATCGCGCTGGCCGAGCACGTCCTCGACGCCCTGCCCGCCGCCCCCGCCACCTCGGACCCCGCCACCGCGGACCCCGCCACCCCGGAGCAGCCGTGACCGTCGAGTCCCGCCCGACCCCGATCCACGGCCCGGTCTTCGCCGCCGACCCCCAGCTGGTCTACGAGCGGCTGCGGCGGCACGGCGCGGTCGCCCCGGTCGAGGTCGCGCCCGGCGTCGAGGCCCTGCTGGTCACCGACTACCAGGCCGCACTGGACCTGCTGCGCGACACAGACACCTTCTCCAAGGACTCCCGGGGCTGGCAGCGCACCGTCCCGCCGGACTCCCCGCTGCTGCCGGTGCTCGGCTACCGCCCGACCGCGCTGTTCAGCGACGGCGAGACCCACGCGCGCTACCGGGCGGTGATCACCGACGCCCTCGCGCTGTTCGAACCGCACCGGCTCCAGCGCCAGGTCGCCGAGACCGCGCACCGGCTGATCGACCGCTTCGCCGCCGTCGGGCACGCCGACCTGATCGCCGAGTACGCCCGCCGGCTGCCCGCCTTCGCGCTCACCACCTGGTTCGGCGTGCCGCAGGAGCAGCGCGAGGAGGTGGTGGACGCGATCACCGGGCTGATCGAGTCCACCGCGCGGGCGGGCGCCTCGTACGGGAAGCTCCTGGCGGTGGTCACCGCGATGGTCGCCGAGCGCCGCGCGCGCCCCCGGCACGACCTCACCTCGATGTACGTCACCCACCCGGTCGGGCTGGACGACGACGAGGTGATCCGGCAGATCACCCTGACCCTGATCGCCGGGCACGAGCCGACCACCAACCTGATCGGCAACGCCCTGCTGCGGCTGCTCACCGACGCCCGCTACGCCGGCTCGCTGTTCGGCGGGGCGATGACCGCCCACCAGGCGATCGACGAGGTGCTCTGGCACGAGCCGCCGATGGCCAACCTCTCGGCCCACTACCCGCGGTACGACATCACCTTCCACGGCCGCGAGATCAAGGCGGGCACGCTGGTCCTGGTCTCGTACGCGGCCGCCAACTCCCAGGCCGCGCCGCCCCCCGACGACGGCGGGCTGCGCAGCGGGGAGAGCGCCCACCTGGCCTGGGCGGCCGGCCCGCACGCCTGCCCGGCCCGGGACCCGGCCCTGCTGATCGCGATCACCGCCATCGAGCAGCTGGGCAGCCGCCTCAGCGACCTCGAACTCTCCACCCCCGCCGAGGACCTGCTCTGGCGCCCGGGCCCGTTCCACCGGGCGCTGATGCACCTCCCGGTCCGCTTCGCACCGGTCGAGGGCTAGGCCCGGACACGCACGCCCGGACAGCACGCGGGCCCGGGACAGCACGCACGCCCGGGCCCGCAGGCCCGAACGGCAGGAGGCCCGGACACGTACGGTGTCCGGGCCTCCTGCCGTTCGTCGCTCAGCCCTGCTCGGCCGGCTTCAGCGTCAGCGAGACGCTGTTGATGCAGTACCGCTGGTCCGTCGGCGTGCCGTAGCCCTCGCCCTCGAAGACGTGCCCGAGGTGCCCGCCGCAGCGGGCGCAGCGCACCTCGACCCGGCGCATGCCGAGCGAGGTGTCCTCGATGTACTGGACCCGGTCCCCGGCCAGCGGCGCGTAGTAGGACGGCCAGCCGCAGTGGCTGTCGAACTTGGTCTCGGAGCTGAACAGTTCGGCCCCGCAGGCCCGGCAGCCGTAGACGCCGACCGTCCTGGTGTCGGTGTACTCACCGGTGAACGGGTGCTCGGTGCCCGCCTCGCGGAGCACGTGGTACTCCTCGGGGCTGAGCTCGGCGCGCCACTCGGCCTCGGTCTTCTCGATCTCGTAGCTCATCTCACGGCTCCCGGTCGCGGCGTACGTCGGACGGACGTGGGTCAGACGTTGGATGCAACGTTCGCGAGGTGCTGCAGGATTTCCGGCCCGAGGTTGGTGACGTCCCCGGCGCCCATGGTGAGCAGCAGGTCGCCCGGGCGGGCGAGGCCGGCCAGCACGGCGGGAGCGGCGGCGAAGGAGTGCTCGGCGGCGACCTCGGCGCCGGCCCGGCGGGCGGCGTCGACGATCAGCTCGCTGGTCACGCCGGGGATCGGGTCCTCGCGGGCCGGGTAGATGTCCAGCACCACGGAGGCGTCGGCCAGCGCCAGGGCCCGGCCCATCTCCTCGGAGAGCTGCTGGGTGCGGCTGAACAGGTGCGGCTGGAAGACCACCAGCACCCGGCCCCCGCCGGTCAGGCCCTCGCGGATCGCCTCCAGGTCGGCGGCCATCTCGGTGGGGTGGTGGGCGTAGGAGTCGATCACCTGGACCCCGGCGGCCTCGCCCTTGAGCTGGAGGCGGCGGCGCACGCCGGTGTAGGCGCCGAGCGCCTTGGCCAGGTCGGCGGCCGGGACGCCCAGCGCGACGCCGGCGGCCAGTGCGGCCACCGCGTTGTGGGCGTAGTGCCGGCCGGGCACCGAGACGGTGAAGGCCAGCTCGACGCCGTCCAGCAGCACGGTCACCTCGCTGGTCATGCCGCGGGCGACCACCGACAGCACCCGCAGGTCGGCGTCCTCGGCGGAGCCGACCGTCACCACGTTCAGGCCCTCGCGTCCGGCGACCCGGGAGGTGAGCTCGCGGGCGCCGTCGTGGTCGGCCGAGACCACCAGGGTGCCGCCGGGGACGATCCGGCCGACGAAGGTCTCGAAGGACTCGTAGATCTCCTCGATCGACGCGTAGTTGGCGTGGTGGTCCAGCTCCACGTTGAGCACGATCGCCACCTCCGGCGCGTACTTGTGGAAGCTGCGGTCGCTCTCGTCCGCCTCGGCGACGAAGATCTCGCCGGTGCCGTGGTGGGCGTTGGAGCCGGGCGCGTCGAGGTCGCCGCCGATCGCGTAGGACGGGTCCAGGCCCAGCTCGCCGAGGGCGACGGCGAGCATGCTGGTGGTGGTGGTCTTGCCGTGGGTGCCGGCCACCGCCAGCGCCCGCCGGCCGCCCATCAGCGCGGCCAGCGCGTCGGAGCGGTGCACCACCGGGATGCCGCGCTCGTGGGCGACGGCCAGCTCCGGGTTGTCGGCGCGGATCGCGCTGGAGACGACCACGCTGCTGGTGCCGTCCGGCACGTGCTCGGCGGCGTGGCCGACGTGCACGGTGGCACCGAGGGCGCGCAGCGCGAGGACGGTCTCGGACTCCTTGGAGTCGCTGCCGGAGACGCTGGCCCCGCGTACGGCGAGGATCTTCGCCAGGCCGGACATCCCGGCGCCGCCGATGCCGATGAAGTGCGGGGCGTGCAGGTCGTGCGCGGCGTCGTTCAAGGCGTGGCTCCGTAGGGGCGGGGGCAGACAGGGCGGGCGGACGGGACGGGAGGACGGAATCGTCCTCGCGGGCGGACCGCAAGGACGATTCTGCACCACCGCCGCGCCGGGCCAGGAGTCGCTCAGGAGTCGCTGGCGAACAGCCTGAGCACCGGGACCCCCACCTTGTGCCGGGCCTGGGAGGCCCAGTCGCGGTGGAAGAACTCCTCCACGAAGTGCGGGGAGGTGAGCACCACCACCTCGTCCGCCCGCTGCTCCTCGACGACCGCGCGCAGCCGCTCCAGCGGCCTCTCCTCGACCAGTTCGCCCACCGCCCCGGCCCCGGCCGTGCGCAGGTGGCGCAGGCTGTGCTCCAGCGACTCGGTGGCCACCGTCGGCGCGCTCCCGGACTCGTCGTGCTCGTGGACCACCTTGTCGAGGTGGCCGAGGGCGACGTCGTCGAGCGCCCGCAGCAGTTCGTCCTGCCTGCCGCGCGGCTGCATCAGGACGACGAAGGACACCTCCTCCTCGCCGTGGAGCGTGGTGACGAGTTCCACGTCCGCGTCGGAGAGAGCCTTTTCGATCATCAGTACCGTCTTGAACACGTGAGTCCCTTCCAGTGGCCGGCCCCCGGGCCCCGGCATCGCATAACGGGATCACGATCGGGGGGTCACGGGGTCATCCGAACCCAGGTGACGCAGGTAGCGAGTGAAGAGGAATCCTTTCTGCTCGATCAATGAGACCAGCTCCATCCGCTGCACGTCCGGCATTCCGGCATCGTGGAGGATGCGCGGCGCGTCGCCGCCGGTGAGCAGCGGGGCCAGCGACAGGCACAGCTCGTCCAGCAGGCCGGCCGCCGCGAACTGCCCCAGCAGACGCGGGCCGCCCTCGGTCAGCAGCCGGGTCCAGCCCCGCTCGGCCAGGGCCGCCACGCCCGCCCGCAGGTCCACCGAACCCGTGCCCGCGAGCACCAGGTCGGCCACCTCGGCCACCGCCCGACGACGCTCCGCATCGGCGTCCCCGGTGGTGATCACCACCGTCCTGACCAGCGGTTCGGTGAACAGCGGCGCGGTCAGGTCCAGCCGCAGCGAGCGGCTCACCACGGCGATCACCGGGGCGGGCGCCTGGCCCGCCGCCGCCCGGGCCGCCGCGAACTCCCGGCGCGCCCGGGCCGGCCGGTAGCCCTCGGCGCGGACCGTCTCCGCGCCCACCACTACCACGTCCGACAGGGCCCGCAGCACCCCGAAGATCCGCTTGTCCGCGTCGCCGGAGAGGCCCTCCGAGAGCCCGTCCAGCCTGGCCCCGCCGTCCAGGCCGGACACCATGTTGGCGCGCAGCCAGGGGCGCCCCCGATTCACCTGTTCGGGGTACGCGTAGACGGCGGCGAGCGATTCCAGTGCGGCCGGATCCGCGGGCCGGCCGCCCAGCGGGCTGATCAACTGTTGCATGATCCCAGTCTTCCACCGCGGGCCGTGTTCCGTCCGGGGCCGCGGGTCGTTCGGACGGCGTACGGGGCAGGCGTACCCTCTACTGATGTGCCCGCAGCCTCCTACTCCGCAACCGAGCCGATAGCCGCCGCACCCGTGTCCGGCTCCCCGATCGCGCTCACCTCCCGCCGTCCCGTCGTGCCCGCCGAGCGGCTGGTCGCCGAGATGGTCCCGCCGCCCCGGTTCGCCGACGTGAGCTTCGGGACGTACATCCCGGACCCGACCCAGCCGAGCCAGTACGAGGCCGTCCAGGTCCTGGAGCAGTTCGCGGCCACCCTCGGCGGAGGAAACGGTTCGCCGCCCAAGCGCAGCTGGTTCCGCCGCTCCGCCCCCGCGCCCACCGGCCCCGCCGGGGTCTACCTCGACGGCGGCTACGGCGTCGGCAAGACCCACCTGCTCGCCTCGCTCTGGCACGCCGCCCCCGGCCCCAAGGCCTTCGGCACCTTCGTCGAGCTGACCAACCTGGTCGGCGCGCTCGGCTTCCAGCAGGCCGTACGGACCCTCTCCGGGCACACACTGCTCTGCATCGACGAGTTCGAGCTGGACGACCCGGGCGACACCGTGCTGGTCTCCACCCTGCTCGGCCGGCTGGTCGAGAACGGCGTGAAGCTGTGCGCCACCTCGAACACCCTGCCGGAGAAGCTCGGCGAGGGCCGCTTCGCCGCCGCCGACTTCCTGCGCGAGATCCAGGGCCTGTCCGCGCACTTCCGCCCGATGCGGATCGACGGCCAGGACTACCGCCACCGCGGCCTGCCGGACGCCCCGCCGCCGTACTCCGACGAGGCCGTCGGAGACGTCGCGGACCGCACCCCCGGCGCCTCGCTGGACGACTTCGACGCCCTGCTCGCCCACCTCTCCGCCGTCCACCCCAGCCGCTACGGCGCGCTGCTGGACGACGTCACCGCGGTCTGCCTGCGCGGCGTCAAGCAGGTCGACGACCAGTCCACCGCGCTGCGCCTGGTCGTCCTCGCCGACCGCATGTACGACCGCGAGCTGCCGATCACCGCCTCCGGCCTGCCCTTCGACCAGGTCTTCCCGGAGGAGATGCTGCGCGGCGGCTACCGCAAGAAGTACCTGCGCGCCATCTCCCGCCTGGTCGCCCTCGCCCGGGACAGCGCCAAGTCCTGACCCGTGCCCCTCCCCCTCGCCCGGCGGTTGTTCCCACTGCCGAGCGAGGGGGAGAGGCATGACCGGTGACGATTCCCGGGCGGGCTACGGGATCGAGATCGAGCCCGAGGTGCGGGTATGGCTCCAGAACTGCCCGACCGCCGAGTACCGGGCAGCCGAACGCGCCGCCGACCGCCTCGCCGAGGACGGTGAGGCGGTGTCGTTCCCGTTGGCGAGCCACCTGGGCGGCCCGCTGCGGGAGCTGCGGATCGGGTCCATGCGCATCACGTACTGGCTCGCGCCGGGGCGGAGGGCTGTGCTGCTGACGGTCTTCCGCAAGACTGGGAACCGCGAGACCGATCAGGTGGAACGGGCACGCCGCGCGCAGAAGGTCTGCGAGGCGGAGCACCGGCCCGCCGCCGATCACGAGATCTACGACCGGGAGGAGCAGCGGCTACCACACCCGCTGGACCGTGCCGGCGGAGCACCGGGAGAGCGAGGAGTACCGCGCGGCCGGGCGGCGGATGGCGCTGGCCGAGGCCGTGTACGCCCGACGCTCCGCGCTCGGGTGGACACTCGCCGAGCTCGCCGAGCGGACCGGGCTGGACGAGGAGACCGTCGAGGGCATCGAGGAGAGCGGGGTCGACCCGACCCTTCCACTGATCGAGCGACTCGCCGCCGCCTTCGACTCCGTCGTGCGGATCGACCCCGCCCGGGAGCCGGCCATGAGCTTCGAGGCCCACGCGGCCTGATCGAACCGGCCTCGCTTGTCAGTGGTGGGTCGTACCGTTGAGTGGTGCGTCCCATCACGAGTATTGAGCGGTCCGTGGCGCCCTTCGAGGTCGTCAGTCCCTTCCAGCCGAACGGCGACCAGCCGGCGGCGATCGCCGAGCTGGAACGGCGGATCAGGGGAGGGGAGAAGGACGTCGTACTGCTCGGTGCCACCGGCACCGGCAAGTCGGCCACCACGGCCTGGATGATCGAGAAGCTGCAGCGGCCCACCCTGGTGATGGCGCCGAACAAGACGCTGGCCGCGCAGCTGGCCAACGAGTTCCGCGAGCTGCTGCCGAACAACGCCGTCGAGTACTTCGTCTCGTACTACGACTACTACCAGCCCGAGGCGTACGTCCCGCAGACGGACACCTACATCGAGAAGGACTCCTCGATCAACGAGGAGGTCGAGCGGCTGCGCCACTCGGCGACCAACTCGCTGCTCACCCGCCGGGACGTCATCGTGGTCGCCTCGGTCTCCTGCATCTACGGCCTCGGCACCCCGCAGGAGTACGTCGACCGGATGGTGCGGCTCAAGGTCGGCCAGGAGATCGACCGGGACGACCTGCTGCGCCGCTTCGTCGACATCCAGTACGCCCGCAACGACGTGGCCTTCACCCGCGGCACCTTCCGGGTCCGCGGCGACACCATCGAGATCTTCCCGGTCTACGAGGAGCTCGCCGTCCGGATCGAGATGTTCGGCGACGAGATCGAGGCGCTGTACACCCTGCACCCGCTCACCGGCGAGATCATCAGCCAGGACGAATCCGTCCACGTCTTCCCCGCCACGCACTACGTGGCCGGCCCCGAGCGCATGGAGCGCGCGATCACCGGCATCGAGAAGGAGCTGGAGGGGACGCTCGCCCGGCTGGAGAAGCAGGGCAAGCTGCTGGAGGCCCAGCGGCTGCGGATGCGCACCACCTACGACATCGAGATGCTGCGCCAGATCGGCACCTGCTCGGGCGTCGAGAACTACTCGATGCACTTCGACGGCCGTGAGCCCGGCTCCCCGCCGAACACCCTGCTCGACTACTTCCCGGAGGACTTCCTCCTGGTCATCGACGAGTCGCACGTCACCGTCCCGCAGATCGGCGCGATGTACGAGGGCGACGCCTCGCGCAAGCGCACCCTGGTCGAGCACGGCTTCCGGCTGCCCTCCGCGATGGACAACCGCCCGCTGAAGTGGGAGGAGTTCCTGGAGCGGATCGGCCAGACCGTCTACCTGTCGGCGACGCCCGGCCCGTACGAGCTGTCGCGCGGCGACGGCCAGGTCGAGCAGATCATCCGCCCGACCGGCCTGATCGACCCAGAGGTGATCGTCAAGCCGACCGAGGGCCAGATCGACGACCTGGTGCACGAGGTCCGTCAGCGGGTGGAGCGGGACGAGCGCGTCCTGGTCACCACGCTGACCAAGAAGATGGCCGAGGACCTCACCGACTACATGCTCGGCCTGGACATCCGGGTCCGGTACCTGCACAGCGACGTGGACACGCTGCGCCGGGTGGAGCTGCTGCGGGAGCTGCGGGCGGGCCGGTACGACGTGCTGGTCGGCATCAACCTGCTGCGCGAGGGCCTGGACCTGCCCGAGGTGTCGCTGGTGGCGATCCTGGACGCGGACAAGGAGGGCTTCCTGCGCTCCGGCACCTCGCTGATCCAGACGATCGGCCGTGCCGCCCGCAACGTCTCCGGCCAGGTCCACATGTACGCGGACAGGATCACTCCCTCGATGGAGAAGGCCATCGACGAGACCAACCGCCGCCGGGCCGTGCAGCAGGCCTACAACAAGGAGCACGGGATCGACCCGCAGCCGCTGCGCAAGAAGATCGGCGACATCCTGGACACCCTCGCCCGCGAGGACGTGGACACCGACGAGCTGCTCTCCACGGGCTACCGCAACCAGGGCAAGGGCAAGGCCCCGGTGCCGTCGCTGGGCGCGGAGCGCAAGCCGGCCAAGTCCCTGCCCGCCGCCGAACTGGCGGACCTCATCCAGGAGATGACCGACCGGATGCACACGGCCGCCGCCGACCTCCAGTTCGAGGTCGCGGCCCGGCTGCGCGACGAGGTCAAGGAGCTGAAGAAGGAACTGCGGCAGATGCGCGAGGCGGGTGTGGCGTAGGCGGCCCGCGCGAGCGCGCCCGCGCGGTGACCGGGCTTGGCCGGAATGACACCGGTCAAGTCCGCGGGTGTCTCAGGCTTGCCACAAACGGGGAAACCCGGGGGAGGGCGGGGTGCCGCAGGGCCTAGGCTGGCCTGCGGCATCGTGCCCTCGGGACGGGGTTGCGGGCCGTACGCAGAGGGGGCCTCAGCCGGGGGACGGCGACGGGGTGTTCCATCGTGGAGCCGCGCGGGTGTGACCGCGCGGCCGGCAGAGAGGACAACGTCGTGTCGGTGAACCTGGCCAAGGGGCAGCGGGTCAGCCTCCAGAAGGGGCAGGGCGCCGCCCTGACCGTGGTCCGGATGGGCCTCGGCTGGCGGGCCGCCCCCAAGCGCGGGCTGTTCGGCAGCCGCACCCGGAAGATCGATCTGGACGCCTCGGCGCTGCTGTACGCCGAGCGGACCCCGTCCGACGTGGTGTTCTTCTCGCACCTGGAGAGCAACGACGGCTCCGTGCGGCACACCGGGGACAACCTGGAGGGCGGTTCCGGGGCCGAGGACGACGAGGCGATCCTGGTCGACCTGGCGCACGTGCCCGTGCACATCACCCAGGTGGTGTTCACGGTCAGCTCGTACACCGGGCAGACCTTCGCCGAGGTGCAGCGGGCGCACTGCCGGCTGGTGGACGAGACCACCGGGCTGGAGCTGGCCCGCTACGAGCTGGCGGGCGGCGGGCCGCACACCGGGCAGATCATGGCCAAGGTGGTCCGGGACGGCGACGGCGGCTGGGAGATGCAGGCGATCGGTGCGCCGGCCAAGGGGCGCACCTTCCAGGACCTGCTGCCGGCGATCGAGCCGTACCTGTAGCCCGGGCGGCTCCCGCCACTCCCCGCAGGACCCGCGCTCCCCGCTCCCGCGGCTCCCGCGGCTCCCGCTGCCCCGGCCCCCAGGGCTCCCCGGGTCCGGTGGCCCGCCTTGACGGTCTTTACCTTCTTTACCTTTCCTTGGAGCAGCTGTTACTCTCGTTGGCAGCGGAGGGGAGTATTCCTCGACAGCCGACCCCGTCATCACGGGTGCCCGTCGCGGCACCCCGGGGCGCTGGCCCGATGGGCGGAAGAGACCTCCGGCAGTGACGATGACTGTCTCGCCTACCTGCCGGAGGAGCAGTAGTGGACGTTTCCATAACCATGTGGGTCTCCACGATCCTGGTGCTGATCGCACTGATCGTGGCGGACTTCTTCATCGGAGGGCGCAAGCCGCACGAGGTCTCGATCAAGGAGGCCGGGATCTGGACGGCCGTCTGGGTCGTCCTGGCGGTCCTCTTCGGTGGCTTCCTCTGGTGGCACTCCGGTGCGCAGCCGGCGGGTGAGTTCTTCGCCGGGTACATCACCGAGAAGTCGCTGAGTGTCGACAACCTCTTCGTGTTCATCCTGATCATGGGCAAGTTCGCGGTGCCCAGGATCTACCAGCAGCGCGTGCTGATGTTCGGTGTGATCATCGCGCTGGTGCTCCGGGCGGTGTTCATCGCCGGCGGCGCCGCCCTGGTCTCCGAGTTCTCCTGGGTGTTCTTCATCTTCGGCGGCTTCCTGATCTGGACGGCCTGGAAGCTGATCAAGGAGGCCCGCGCCGAGGAGGAGGGCGAGGAGGAGTTCGAGGAGAACCGCGTCCTCAAGTCGATCACCCGCCGCTTCCCGGCCACCGAGGACTACCGCGGCACCAAGCTGTTCGTCCGGGAGAACGGCCGCCGGCTGATCACCCCGATGCTGATCGTCATGCTGGCGATCGGCACCACCGACGTGCTGTTCGCACTGGACTCGATCCCGGCCATCTTCGGCCTGACCCAGGACCCGTACGTGGTCTTCACCGCCAACGCCTTCGCCCTGATGGGTCTGCGCCAGCTGTACTTCCTGATCGGCGGCCTGCTGAAGAAGCTGGTCCACCTGTCGTACGGCCTGTCGGTGATCCTCGGCTTCATCGGTGTGAAGCTGGTGCTGCACGCCGCCCACGAGGCGGGCGCGGACTGGGCCCCGGAGATCGGCATCCCGTTCTCGCTGGGCTTCATCGTGGTGGTCCTGGCGATCACCACCTTCACCAGCCTGCGGGCCTCGAAGAAGGCCGAGCAGGCCGAGCGCGAGAAGCTCGACGCCTGACGTCCGACGCCTGACGCGCCTGATGCCCGGGGCACCGGGCCGGTGCACCGCCGAGGCCCCCGCGACCGCTTCCGGTCGCGGG
>NZ_JBHXEM010000120.1:0-26714 GCF_042724755.1 Kitasatospora sp. NPDC127067
CTCCCCGCCGGTCGGCGGACGGCGGACGGCGGACGGCGGTCGGCGGACGGCGGTCGGCGGACGGCGGGGAACAGCGGACGCGGCCGGCGGACGCCGACTGTCAGCCGGTGGCGGCAGCGGCCAGCTGGGCGAGGTAGCGCTCGGCGGCACGGAGCTTGCGGCCGTCGGGGCCCGGGAGGTGGGCGCGCAGTTCGATGATCTCCGGGGCGATCCGGATGGCCTCCGCGCGGTCCGTGATCGCACGCCAGCAGGCCTCGGCGTTGGTGGCCGCCCGCTGGGTCTCCGGATGGTCCGGCCCCTGGGAACGGAGCAGCGTCAGGGCCACCTCGCGGTAGATCTCCGCGGCCTCGGCCGACCGGCCCGCGAGTCGGCAGACGTGCGCCCGGACCTGCCGGACCTGCAGCACCGGCTCGGAGACGGCACCGTGCTCGGCGATCGCCTCCAGTTCGAGGGCGAAGGCCAGGTCGGTGGCGGCGGCGTGGTCCCCGGCGTCGGCGCTGCGGACGATCCGTCCGATGACCTCGCGGTAGTCCTCCCGGGGCCGCCTGGCCGCAGCGGCCTCGTCGGCCGACGCTTCGGCAGCGGTGCCGGCCGGGCTGTCGGTCGGACTGTCGGCCGGGGCGTCGGCCGGGGCGGGCGGCGCGTCGGCGGGCGCTTCGCCGGCCGGTCCCTCGACGCCCGGTCCATCGCCCTGCGGCACGGCGTCGACCGGTGCCTCGTCAGCGGGCTGCTCGTCGGCCGGAACGGCGTCAGCAGGCTCCTCCTCCGTCCGCGCCTCGTCGGCCGGAACGGCGTCGGCGGGAGCCTCCTCGGCGGGCGTCTCCTCCGCCCCCGCGGGAGCCTCCGGGACGGCGTCCCCGGGCTGCTCCGTGACCGCGGGGCCCTCTTCGGCCCCGGGCCCCTCCGCAGCCTCGGGCTCCTCCGCGACGGCTTCCCCGGTCGCGCCCCCGCCCGCCGCTCCGGCCGTCTCCCCTGTCGTCTCCCCCGTCGTCTCCGCAGCCGTCCCCTCGACCGCCTCCGCCGCGGCCTCGGAGGCCACCACGGCTTCCTCCTGCGGGAGTTCGGGCTCGGCGACCGCGACGTCCGCGGGCTCCGGCCGGGGCTTGAGGAGCGTGACGCCCGCCGGGGGCGTGCCGTCCTCGGGCACGGCGTCGGCCGGGGCGGGCTTGCGCAGGGTCACGCCCGGCGCCTCGGCCGTTCCGCCCGCCTTCAGCAGGCTCACCGGGCGGGCCGGTCGCGGCGGAGTGGGCGGGACGCCCGGCTTGACCAGGCTGACCGGACCACCCGCGGTAGCCGGGGAGCCGACGGCCGCGGTCGACGGCTCGGGCAGCGCGGCCGGTACCGGCGACGGCCACCCCGGGACGGCGTCCCGCGGTTCCGTCGGACGCGGCAGCGGCGGCGCCAGGGGCGGCGGCAGGTCGGAGAGCGCTACGCCGGCGGCCGGCACCGGCGGCACGTCGGCCGGCAGGCCCTCGCCGCGACGGGCGGTGTTGCGGAAGAACGGCCGGTCCGGGGCGTGGGTGGCCAGGACGATCACGTCCGGCCGCAGCACCGAGTACACCTGCTGCCGCAGTTGCTCGGGCGCGAGCACCTCGCCCGCGCCGGGCCGTCCGCCGTGCAGCGCCTCGATCAGCGCGCGGGTGAAGGTGCCGATCTGCTCCGGGTCCGGGCTGACCACCGCCCACAGCGGGATGCCCTCGCTGAGCGGGGAGACGGTTCCCTGGAGGTACGGCCAGGCGTTCTGGTCGGCACTCAGATCGGCGATGACGAGGGTCTGCCACTCCGCCGGACGGTGGCTCAGCTCGGCGGCGACGGACTGCCAGGGAAGGCCGTCCTGCTTGGCGTCGCGCAGGGTCAGCTGGAGCTGCCCGCCGCGCTTGTCGGCGACGATGTGGCCGCCCAGGTGGACCAGCAGCGGTCCCGGGTGGCGGGAGGCGGCGCGCAGGTGGGCGAGGACGGTGTGCGGGTCACCGGCGCCGGGGAGGTGGACGGCGTCCACCGCGTCCGCCGCGAGCAGCACCTGCGGCGAGACGGCGGCGAGCATCGCCGAGAGCACCGGCGCCTGGGCCGGTCCGCCGCGGCCCCAGGTGCGGCGGCCGGAGTTGCCGTACCCGCCCTCGATCACCAGGATCCGCCCGCGCGGCGCGGCACCGAGGCCACCCGCACCGATGCCTCCCGCGCCGAGCCCGCCCGCACCGCCGACGGTGGCCGGCGTCGCGCTCTGGACCGGGAACGGCGGCGGGGTCGCCGAGGAGGCGAACCCGGCGCTGGGCAGGCCGGTGAGGGTCCACCCGGTGGGCGGAACGGGCGGTGCGGCCGGGGGCGCGGGCGGCGGCATGGGCGCCTGTCCGACCGGCTGCACGCTCCCCTGCGTGCCCGCCCCGGAAGCAGGTACGGCCCCCGGAGGAACACCCGGTACGGAAGCGGCGACCGGAACGGGGGCGGGGGCGGCCGGGGGCGGCGGCGGCTCGTACAGCGCCGCGGGGCCGGGCGGATGCTCCTCGGCCGGGAGGCGCGGGGGCGGCGGTACGGCGTCCCAGGGCCCCGAGCCGCCGGCCGGGTCGGGACCTCCGGAAACCGCTGTCGTCTCCGCCATCTCCTGGTCACCGCCCCGCCCCGCCGCTCCCGCGGCGTCTGATGCCCTCGCCTGTATGGTGCCTGCCACCACACTCCGTGCGCGCCACCCTACGAGATCCCGGCTCACCCGTTCCAGGCCGGGTGGCCGATCGGCGCACCACACCACCCGCGCCGCCCCGCTAAGGTGCCGTCATGGTCGATGCCGATCGCCCCTTGCTCTTCCTCGACGTGGACGGCCCGCTGATCCCCTTCGGCGACCCTCCTCCCGGCGGCTACCCCACCTACCGCAGCCCGTACGTCCCGCCCGGTACGGCGATGGGCGGGAATCCGCTGATCGCCCGCGTGAACCCGGAGTTGGGGCCGCGACTGCTGAGCCTGCCGGGCGAGCCGGTGTGGGCCACCACCTGGCTGGAGGACGCCAACGAGTGCCTCGCGCCCTGGCTCGGCCTGCCCCGGCTCCCCGTCGTGGACTGGCCGGTGGACGACACGGGTGCCATGGACGCCCCGGACGCCCCTGCGACGACGGACCGGCCGGACATCACGAACTGGCCGGACGGGCCGGACGGCCTGCACTGGAAGACCCGTGCGCTGGTCGCATGGGCGGACGGGCGACCGTTCGCCTGGGTGGACGACGAGATCACCGAGCCCGACCGCCGCTGGGTCGCCGCCCACTCCCCCGCCCGCGCCCTGCTCCACCGGGTGGATCCCCGACGCGGGCTCACCGAGGCGGACTTCACCGCCCTGGACGCCTGGCTGCGGGCGGTCTGACCGGCCACCGACCCGCCGATCCGCCGGGACTCCGGACCGCCGCTCCATCGATCGGCCCACCGATCGATCCACCGACCGCATCCGTACCGAATGTCCACACGACCGCCGCATCCGCCGTCGGCCCGTCAACACAACTGCCCGGCCACCCCCGTGGGAGTGGCCGGGCAGTCGGCGATCCACCTCAGGAACCCGCGAGCAGGTCCCGCAGCAGGGCGACGGTGTCGGCGTCCAGGTCCCGGCCGGTCCGGCGGCTGAGCGCGTCCAACCGGTTGACGGCGCGCAGGAGTTGGTCGCGGGCGCCGGCCGAGGCGTAGGCGTAGAAGAGGTCCCGGTGCAGCAGTTCGACGTCCGGGGCGACGGCGAGGCCGCGGAAGACGGCGGCCTCGGCGCTGCGGTGGTCGCCGTACTGCAGACGCCGGGCGGCCAGTTCGTGGGCCGTGTCGACGATCGCCGCGATCATGTCCTGCCGCTCGGCCTCGGCCCAGCCGTACGAGGCCGGCGGGGCCTCGGCGAACGGCGCCCCGCGGACCAGGGCCAGGGCGTGGGCGAGGGCCGCGTCGGCGGTGGCACTGGTGCTGCGCATGCCGCGCCGGTAGAGGCCGCGGAACTCGTCCCAGTCGCAGGTGACCGCCGGGGCGAAGGAGTACCCCTCGGTGCCCTCGGTGGGCAGGAAGGCGCGGCCCTCCGGGGAGGTGCCGAACCAGGCGGCCAGGTCGCCGAGTTTGGCCACCACCGGACTCTTGGCGTCGGCCGCGGTGGGGTGCGGGTCGAGGTGCGCCGCGCCGGGGTGCAGATCGTGGTCGAGCGCGTGGCGGTCCGACCCCGGACGCAGCGCCAGGTAGACGGCCAGCTCGGTGAGCCGGGGCAGCGCGCCGGGGACGGCGGTGCCGAGGACCCCCGCGACGTCCACCGGGCCGAGCAGCCGGATCCGGGGGGCGTTGCGGGCGGCGTGCGCCTCCGGGGAGCGGAGGATGGCGAGCAGGTCGTCGCTGTCGCTGCGCCCGGGGGTGGTCCGGGCGACCGGGGCGACGGCGGCGGGGCCCGGTTCGACGGCGGGCTCGAACTCCCCCGTACCGGCGGGGTCCGCGGTCCCGACCGTCTCGGCGGTCCCGACCGTCTCGGCGGTCCCGGCCGTCTCGGCGGTCCCGGCCGGACCGGTCCCGGCGGCGACGGCGGGCACCGCGGCGGACGCGGCCGACGGCGCCGACTCCTCGGCCCGCTCCGGCGCGGTCGGCTCCGCCGTCCCCGGCTCCGCCACCACGGGAGGCGACACCACGGACTGCGGAACGACGGACTGCGGAACGACGGACTGCGGGACGACGGGCTTCGGGACGACCGGCTGGACGGCGAGCACGACCGTCGCCGTGGACTCCGAGGGGGTGTCCCCCGACTCGTCCGCCCCCTCGCCCTCCGGCAGGCCCGGGCGCCGCAGGTCCCGGGTGGTCTCGTCGGTGGCCGCCTGCCGCCCCTGCCCGTTGACGACGAACCGCGCCGGACCGGTCGGAACCGGCGCTGGGGCCGGAGCCGGGACCGCGGCCGAAGCCGCGGGCGGCAGGGCGGCGGGCCCCGGGGCGGGCGTCACCGGATCGGTGCCCGCGAACGGGCTGGCCCCGGTGCCGATGACCCGGGCGAGCAGCCGCGGACCGGCGGCCGCGTCCGCGCCCTCCTCCGCCCCGCCGACCGAGGCACCACCGGCCGAGGCCCCGACAGCCGAGGCCCCACCGACCGACAACCCGCCGACCGAAGCCCCGACAGCCGAAGCCCCGACGGCGGCCAGCACCGGTACGGCGGCCGGCAGTTCGGCGGTGTCGGGGTCGTCCTCCGGCCCGTCCAGGGTCCAGGCCGGGGCCGGGTGCTGGGTGGTGTCGTCGGCGGCCCGGAGCAGCTCGGCGACCTGGTCGTACTGGTGGCCGCTGAGCCGCTGGAGCTCGACCGTGAGGTGCAGGCCCGGGATCGCGGCCTGCCCGGAGGTCGGCAGGGTCCAGCGGGCGACCGGGCCGGTGCCGCGCTCCGGGGCGCGGGTGATGACGGCGACGCAGGTGCGCGGGCGGGCGTCGAGCAGGCGTCCGAGCTCGGCCGGGACGTCCCCGCCGGGCTGGTGGGCGCAGAGCACGATCTCGGGCGTCCAGGACTCGTCGGCCTGGCCCCGGCTGCGGGCCTCGCGCGGGCTGGTGGCCTCGGCGGCGACCAGGGTGGCGCGGGCCTTGGCGGTGCGCGGGCCGAGGGCGGCGAGCGCGGCCTCCAGGGTGGGGTGGCGGTGCACCCGTTCGGCGGCCGGTCCGCTGATCGGCAGTTCCTCGGCGAGGTCCACCAGGTGCAGGTGGAGCCGGTCGGCCAGCGGGCTGTGGGCCAGTTCGACGGCGAGGGTGCGCAGCACGTCCCGGGCGTCGTCCGGGTGGCCGGACAGGTGGAGCAGCCGGACGGCCTCCAGGTCGGCGAGGACCACCGAGCCGTCCGGCGAGGTGCCGAGGGTGACCAGCGCGGGGTACGGCGCGGCGGTCCGCCGGGCCTGGCCGGGGCTGAGCAGGTCGCCCGAGTCGGCGCTGCACCACCACACGTTGGCGGCGTGCGCGGCGCGGAACGGCGCGATCGGGGTGGCCGGGCCGGACAGGTGCAGCTCGATGGTCTGGCCCTGGGTGATCCGGGCGGCGACGATGGCGGGCAGCCGCTTGCCGCCGCGCACGGTGTTGCGGGCCATGGTGCGCAGGGCGCGGTCCAGCAGTTCCAGTCCGGCCTGGTCCTGCCGGGCCATCAGCTCGTTCTCGAAGGCGGCGGCCTCGGCGTCGGGCATCGCGATGCGGTGCCGGGGGCGGCGGGCGCGCTGCTGGCCGCCGCGCTTGTGGGCGACGGCGCCGACCATGATGGCGGCGAGCAGGACGCCGACGGTGGAGGCCGAGAGCGCGACGGTGTAGTCGTCGCTGGGGGCCGGGTCGGCGTGCGCGGCGGGGGCGGGCGCGTGGGCCGGTGCGTGCGTGGGCGCGGGCGCCGGGGCCGACTGCGGCGTGCCCTGCGAGGGAGCGCCCTGCGCCGGAGCGGGTGCCGGGGCCTGGTCGGCAGGAGCCGGTGCGGGCGCCGGCGCCGGTGCGGCACCGCCTGCCCCCGGCACCGTGAGCACCATCCCCGGCACGACCACGTCCGGGTCCGTCAGCTGCTCCCCGTCCGGGGCCTGCGCCCCCTTGTTCGCCTCGAACAGCTTCGGCCACTGCTCCCCGTCCCCCAGCTCCCGCTGGGCGATGGCCGACAGGCTGTCCCCGGCCTGGACGGTGACGGTCCGCTGCCCGCCGGATCCGCCCGCGCCACCGGCGCCACCGGGCCCCCCGGCCTCCGCCCCGGACTGCGGAACGTTCTGCGGGGCACCCTGCGGCGTCCCCTGCGGGGTGCCCTGCGCCGCGTCCCCGGAGGGAGCCGGCGCGGGGGCCGGAGCCGGTGTCCTCGCCTCGTCCGGCTTGGCGTCCGCCGGCATCAGCAGTTCCCAGCCGGGCTGGATCGGCCGTTCGGCGTCGAAGCGGACGCCCGAATCGCCCATCACCCGGCCCTCGTTGAGCTTGGCGATCTCCATCCACCGCTCGCCCGAGCCCAGTTGGCGCTCGGCGATGGACCACAGGCTGTCGGCCGGCCGGGCGTCGCGCACCGTGTAGGTGCTCTGCTGCTCGGCGGCCGGGGTCGGGGCCGGTGCGGCCGGCGCGGCGGGCAGTGCGGCGCGCTGCACGCCCGGCGTCAACTGTGCCTGGACGACCGGGCCGTGGGCGGCGTCGGGGACGGCCGCGAAGGCCGAGCCGGCCACCGGCAGCAGGGCGAGCACCGAGCCGACCAGTCCGGCCGCGATCCGCTGGCTCCAGCCGAAGGCCGGGATGCGGCGGGCGATCCGGCCGCGTAGCTGGGCGGGGATCTCCAGCAGGACGGAGAGCGCGAAGCAGGCCCAGGCGAGCCAGCCGACCACCACCAGCGCCCACAGGAACAGGCTTCCGTCGTCCGGGCTGGTGAGCGCCTCGCCCACCCCGCCCGAGGCGACCTCGCCCATCCCGGCGACCGCCTGGGTGCCGTACAGCAGCAGTGCGGGGACGCCCAACAGCAGGGCGAGAAGGGTGACCAGCGCGCCGAGCGCGGTGATCACGGCACGGCCGCGCCCGCGGGGTGGTCGGGGCGCCGGGGCGGCGGGCCTTCGGGCGCCGCCGGCGCGATGGGACGTCCCGGCCCGGCCGTTGCGGGCCTGGGCGGTACGGGCCTGGTCCTTGGCACGTGGCGCGGCCATCAGTCGGTCTCCGCTTTCTCGACTCCGTGGACGAGGGTCGCACTGCCCTTGCCCGTTACCTTCCGTTGCCCGAGGGCGCCCAGCAGCACCGGGCGGTAGTCGGCCTGCACGGTGACGGTGACGACCTTGCCGTCACCGGAGAACTCGATGTCGCCCGCGTGCAGGCCGTACAGGCGCAGATAGGCGTCGGCGGCGTCCCGGACGTAATTCTCCTGGACCTTGAAGCCCTTGCCCCGCAGGACGGCCGCCCGGTCGAGCTGCTGGCCGCCGACCCGCGCGGCCTCCAGGGCGTAGGCGTCGGTCCGCTCGGCGACCCGCAGCCGGCCGCCGGCGTCGATCACCAGGGCGATGACGAGCACGACGTAGGCCGCGCAGATCGCCACGAAGAGGGCCACCGCGCCCCGGTCGGACCGGCGCGCCGACGGCCGTCGCCACAGACGGCTCACCACTCCCGTCCCCTCCCCCCACTTCGCACGCTGTTCTCCCCACCGGCCCCCACCGGGCGCCACTCGGTACCGCTGTGTCATCCCCCGGGCGCTCTCCGCTTGCGTCTCCCCCGCACGGGCCGTCTCCAATCCCCCGTCTTCCGGGCGACGGCGCCGCGCGCCGTCATGTGCCCCGGTAACGGTCCACCACCGAGGTGAACTCGCCGACGAGGTGCTTCGTCACGGGTACCCCGGACGGTCCGCCGAGCAGGTCGGCCAGTTCCACGTCGCAGATCACCGTGACGGTGACGGTCGTGGCCGGTCCGCCCGGCAGGTTCAACTCCCCCTTGCCGACCCGCACGTCCCCGTTGCGGCAGGACACGCCCTGCTGGCGCAGGGTCGCGAGGGCGGACTCCCTGGCCGGCTGGTCCATCCCGTCCACGCTGCGCTGCAGGGAGGCGGTCCGGGCCCCGGCCCGGGCGGCGGCCTCCACGGTGCCGGCCGTGGTCTGCACCCGACCGGCGGCGATGGCCACCAGGACCAGTCCGACGACCCCCGGTACGACGATCGCCGCTTCGATCGCGATCCCGCCGCGGTCCCGCCTGCGCGGCCGCGACCAGAACCGCCGCCGCGGCGGCCGCGACGGCCGCCGCCACCCGCCGGGTGCCCGCGGTTCACTCCTCACGGCTTCACCGCCGGCGCCACGAAGCGCTCGCGCGGCGCCTCGGCGAACTGGGTGACGGTGGGCGCCCTGAGCCCGGGTATCAGCAGCGGCGGGGTCAGCTCCACGGTGACCCGGACGGTCTGGGCCGTGCTGCCGTCGGTCCGCACCACGTACCCGCGCACGCCCTGCCGGTCGAGGAAGTCGCGGGCCTGCCGCTGGGCCGCCTCGTTCTTCTCGCCGTCCGTCGCGCTGCTCTGCACCCGTCCGGCGTCCACACCCTCGCGGGCCGCGGTGAGCGCGACCTGCCGGTCGTACCAGAGCAGCGCGGCCTGGACGACGAGCAGCAGGAGCAGCAGGACGACTGGGAAGACGATGGCGAGGCTCACGCTCATCGACCCCCGGTCGCCCCTGCGGCGGAGAGCAGGACGCATCACTGGGTGGCGCCGCCCGCGCCCGCGCCGCCCGGCATGTTCGGGTCCTGCTCGACCTTCTTGACGACCTTGTCCTTCAGCAGGTAGAGCGCCGTCGCCACGGCACCGGCAACGAAGACCAACGCGATGATGGCGAGGGCGAGTTCGATGCTGATCGCACCACGGTCGCCGCGCGCCCGGGCGGCCCGCAGCCGGCCGAGCCGCAGGGTGAACAGCATCAGTGCGAACTGGACCGGTAGCAGGGCGGGTCGCAGCACCCGGTCTGCCAGGTGGGCGAGTCGTGCGGTCATCGGGTTCTCCCGGGGATGTGGCGGTGTGGTGTGGTGGTGCCGGCTGCTCTGAACTGGCGGGTCGGGCTTGCGAGGTCTGGTCGGGGACGGTACGCGGCCGTGGAGCACGGTCAGTTGAGCATCTGGTGCAGGGCGGGGAAGACGATCAGGACGGTCATCAGCAGGGTCAGCGCGGCCCCGGGCGCGACCATCCGTTCGCTGTCGGCGTTCGCCCGGGCGAGGTCCTCGGCGAGCAGTTCCCCGCGCAGGCCCTTGGCGCGGGCCCGCAGGGTGTCGTAGACGGCGGCGCCGTCGGTGCCGGACAGCCGCATGATGTCGGCCACGTCCTGGAGCGGGCTGAGCCCCAGTTCCTCGGCCAGCGCGTCGAGTCCGGCCCACGGCGGGAGCCGGTCGGTGGCCGCGCGCTCCAGGGCGTCGCGGATCCGCCGGAACACCGTGCCCTGCCCGACCGCGGCGGCCCGGCGCAGCGCCTCGGCGGGGCCGCAGTCGGCGGCCCGCTCCATCGCGACGAGTTCCAGGTAGGCGGCGATGCCGTGCAGGTACTCGGTGCGCGCCTCCTTGGCCTCGCCGCGCACCACGGCGTCCGGGACGAACCAGAGCAGCCCGGCCAGCAGCGGCCCGGCGACCAGCGGCAGCGCGAACGGCAGGCCGGTGTCCATCAGCACGGCCATCGCCCCCAGGTAGGCGGGCAGCAGCAGGCCGAGCGCGGCGAACAGCAGCTTGTGCACCATGAACCGGGCCGGGGTGCGGCCGATCAGGGCGAGTTCACGGCGCGGTACGGAGACCCCGCGCAGGTGGACGGACCGCTCGCCGATCCGGTCGTACCAGCGGGGCCGCTCGTCCGGGTCCTGCTCGCGGTCGGCGGGGGTGGCGTGCAGCCGGTCCAGCGCCTGGCGCAGGTCCGGTGGCGCCGGCCGCAGTTCGGCGACCAGGAGGGCGAGGCCGCCGGCCGCGAAGGCGCCGGCCAGCACGGACCAGGGCGAGATCACCGGACCTCCCCGAGCTGCTCGGCCGGCTCCGGCGCGGCCGCCGGTGCGGCGGACCGGCGCCCGCTCCTGCTGCGCCGGTCCGGCGTCAGCAGCCGGGGCACCGGCGGGTGGGAGGCCAGCGCCCGCATCCAGGCGATGATCGCCACGAACAGGGCGGCGACCACGGCGAGCACCACCTGACCGAGGAAGGTCCCGTACGGCCGGGTGTACTCGGTGTTGAAGGAGCCGACGGTGACGACCAGCACGATGATGCCGACCAGCCAGCGGATGGTGGTCCGGTGCTTGGCCCGGTCCGCCTCGATGGCGCGGCGCTGGCGGACCTCCTCGCGCACCGAGTCGGCCATGTCGGAGAGCGTGCGGGCCAGGCCGGGGCCGCTGTCCCCGGCCCGCAGCACGAGCGCGGCGAGCACCTTGTCCGCGGTGGCGTCGGCGAGACTGTCGGCGAAGGCGCGCAGCGCCTCCTCGGGCCGCCAGCGGGCCTGCAGCCGGGCGGCCAGCTCACCGATCTCGTCCTCCAGGGCGGCCGGGGCGGTGCGGCGGCTGGTGACGATGGCCTGGTTGAGGCCGACGCCGAGCAGCAGCACGTCGGCGATCCGCTGGGTCCACTCGGAGAGCGCCTCCAGCCGCTCGATCCGGTGGGTGTCCGGGCGGGTGGTGTCGAACAGCCAGGGCAGCCCGAAGACGGCCAGCGGCACCAGCAGCGAGGTCAGCGGGATGCCGGTGAACAGCCAGGCCAGCGGCGCGCCGGCGAGCGCGAGCGGCAGCTGGACGCGGCGCAGCCGCACCATCCGGTGCGCGGCCGTCCCGGGGGCGCCGTACCAGAACACGTGGATCCGGCCGGCCAGCGGGTTGGGCTCCCGCTCGGCCCCGTCCTCGGCGCCGGGCTCGCTGCCGCGGGCCCAGGCCACCAGGGCGACCAGGCCGCCCGCGACCGCCAGTCCGCAGAGGGCGAAGAGCAGCATCACCGCGCGCCACCGCCGATCCGCAGCTGGAGCGGGGTGGCCCAGCTCCCGTACCGGGAGCCGAGCAGCGAGGCGTCGAAGCCGGCCCGGCGCAGGTCGTCCAGGCACTGCGGCGGGGTGTGCGGGACGGCCCGCGGCTCGCCGAGGTCCGGCCGGGGGCCGAAGACGGTGTTCAGTGCGGGCCGGCCGCTCTCCCCGAGGCCGGTGACCTCCAGGACGTGGGAGACGAAGCGGTGCCGGCGGCCGCCGACGGCGGTCTCGTCGACCATGGTGACGTGCACGATGAGGTCCAGGGCGTTGGCGGTGAGCCGGTAGGCGAGCGAGTCGGTCATGTGCGAGCCGTACTCCAGGCAGAGTTCGGCGATGCGGTCGACGACCATGTGCGGGCCGCGGGCGTGCAGGGTGCACATCGAGCCGCCCTCGCCGTTGGTCATCACCCGCAGCATCGGGACGACCTCGCCGGAGCGGACCTCCCCGACGATGATCCGGGAGAGCGTCATGCGCAGCGCGGCCGGAATGAGGTCGCCGATGGTCAACTCCCCGGCCAGGCGCCCCTCGACGCGCTCGCCGTTGCCCTCGCGGGCCTCCATCGGGACGACCTGGCGCAGGTGGCCGAGGGTGTGCAGCCAGAGTTCGAACTCGGACTCCAGGGTGCCGATCCGCTCGTCCGGCGGGATCTCGGCGGCCATCGCACGCAGCAGGCTGGTCTTGCCGACGCCCTGGGTACCGGTGATCATCACGTTCTTCCGGGCCCGGATCGCGGAGGCCAGGAAGGCGGCCAGGGTGGCGTCCAGGGTGCCGAGTTCGACCATCTCGGGCAGCGTCGCCGAGGCCACCCGGTGGCGCCGGATCGCGATGTACGGGCGGGGCGTCACCTCGGTGAGCGCCTGGAGGCGCATGCCGCCCTCCAGGCGCAGCGCGAGGGTCGGGCTGGCGGTGGAGAGGCTGCGCTCGCCGCCGCCGTGCTGGCGGGCCAGGTCCTGGAGCAGTTCGATGAGTTCGGCGTCGTTCTCGGCCACCGGCGGTACCTGGCGCAGGGGTTGGTGCACCTTGGAGACCCAGACGTCGTCGCAGCCGTTGATCAGGATGTTCTCGATCTCCGGGTCGTCCAGGTAGGGCTGGAGCCGGCCGGCCCGGAACAGCAGGTCGAAGACGGCCTCGGCGAGGGCGCGGTCCTGCTCGCGGGTGGGCGGGATGCCGTGGGTCTGCGCATAGGCGTCGGACCACCGGGCGACGGCCTCCTCGATCAGCGCCCGGCCGCGCTGGCGGCGGGTGGCGCGGTCCGGATCGGAGCCGGAGGCGGCGGTCAACCTGGTGATCTGCTGGTGCAGTTCGGCCGCGACCTGGCGCTTGAGCTCACGGGCGACCTGCGGGTCGACGGCGGGCCGGGTGGCGGAGCCGCGCAGGTCCAGCGAGGGCAGCTGGGAGGGCACGGCGGCGGGCCCGGCCGCGCCGGGCGGAACGGGCTGGGGCACGACGGGCTGCGCCGGGGCGGGCTGGGGCGCGACCGGTCCCGGCCGGTACCCGTGCGGCGGGACGACCGGTCCGGGCGGCGGCGCGGCCCAGGGCAGCGCGGCCGGATCGGAGGCGGGACGCTGGTGCAGGGGGCTACCGCGCACGGAGCACCTCCCCGGGGTTGTTCGGGTACGGCCCGCCCGTATCGTCCTGACGATGCGTCACCATCGGCTGCTGGAGCGGGTACTGGTCTTCCGGTTCGCCGTACGGGGCGGACTGGACGTGCGCCGGGAACGGCGCCGGCGCGGCCGGCTGCGGGGCCAGCCCGGCCAGCGGCGCCACCGGGCCGGTGGTGATCACCGGCGGGACGGGCTGCGGCGGGGTGTACGAGGGCTGCTCGCCCTCCGCCGTCCCGTAGCCGGACCGGCCGTGCACGGTCCGGCCGTGGGCCGCCGTGCCGTACCCTCCCGGCGGGTACGGCGACGGGCCGTGGCCGCCCGGACCGTATCCCGGCTGGGCGTACCCCGGCTGCCCGTGGTCGGACTGGCCGCCCGTCCCGTAGGCCGACTGCCCGTACGGGCCCGGCGCGGACGCGGGCGGAGGAACCGGCCCCACCCCGGACGACGGCACGGGACCGGACGACGGCACGGGCCCGGCCCCGGGAACGGGCACGGACACCGACGGCTGCGGCGCCATCGGCACGGGCGGGGTCGGTATCGGCGGGGCCGGCACCGGAGCCGTCGGGGCCGGCGGCATCGGCACCGCCGCCGCGACCGGGGCCGCCGCCGGGCCGCCCGCCGTCAACCGGGCCGGCGCCGCGTCCTGCGCCGCGCCCGGCGCGAGCCGCTGGCGCCGTCGGCGGATCAGCAGCTGCACCTCGTCCGCCGCCGACCGCGCCGTGCGCATCAGCTCCGAGCGGATGAACCGCCGGTCGCCGGTGTCCCCGCCGTCGGAGAGCACCTTCGCCGTCCGGGTGGCGTGCGGCAGCACCCCGAGCACCGGCAGCCCGAGCTCGCGGGTCACCTCCGCCCTCGTGTACGGCCCCTCGGCGACCAGCAGCAGTCCGAGCGCGTCCGCGCCGGTGCCGGCGGTGGCCAGGTCCTCGGTCAGGGCGGCGAGCCGGGGCCGGACCGAGCTCAGCCCGCGCAGCGTGGTGCGCACCGTCGCCACCACCGCGTCGGCGCGGCGGGCGAGCACCGCGCTGTGGCCGGTGGCCCCGGAGCGGCCGAGGTCCACGATGACGTCGTAGCCCTGCCGTTCCACGCCGTGCAGCAGTTCGGCGAGCGGTTCCCAGGTGTAGGCGAGGCCGGGCGCCTGGGTGGGGTCGGTCAGCCCGGGCAGCAGCAGCCGTTCGGCGTTGCCCTCGGGCGAGAGGTCGATCAGCTGCTCCCAGATGGTCTGCGTGAGCAGTCCGCGCCGGTCGGCGACGGCCAGGTTGCGCAGCCCGTACACCGCCTCGACCCGGCCCTCCAGGGCGCCGGCGAGCACCGCGCCGCCGTCCGGGTCGGCCTCGACCAGCAGGATCCGCCGGCCGGGCGACAGCGGCCACGACAGCAGCAGCGCCAGGGCGGTGGTGGTCGCTCCCGGTGCGCCCGGGCCGCCGACCACCGCGATCACGGCCATCAGGCGCCGCCCGTCGCGGCCGGGGCCCCGGAGGCGGCGCCGCCGGGGCCCGGCGTGGTGGCCCCGGGCGCCGCGCCCCCGGGTGCGGTGGCGGCGGCCGAGGGCGCACCGCTCGGCGCCGGGACCGGCGCGGTGCCGCCGCCTGGGGCACCCGCCGCACCGCGCGGCGCGAGCAGCACCTGGATCCGCCCGCTCGCCACCCACTGCGCCAGCCGGGGCCCGTCCGCGGTACCGACCGCCACGTCGATCACCTGGCTGCCGTCGGTGTCCACCCGGCCGACGGTGATCACCGTGGCCGGCAGCGAGTCGGCCCGGCCGTTGTCGGGGGTGAAGACGACGACCAGCTGCACACCGGGCTGGAGCCGGCTGGCGGGCAGCTGGGTGCGCTTGGCCGACACCCCGACCACGATCTGCCCGGGCTGCACCGACAGGCCCTGCGCGAGGTCGGAACCAGTGAGCATCGCACCGCGCTTGAGGTCGGTCGCGGCCCGCATGCCGACCGCCTTCGCGCGGTCCTGGGCCGACACCGGGCGCAGCGCCGGGTCCCCCGCGATCCGGGCGACCACCAGGTCGTCCTCGGTGATCACCTGCCCCCACGGCACGTCCCGGGCCAGCGCCAGCACCGCGACCCGCTGGCCGGTGCTGTTGTAGAGCACGGCCCCGCCCAGCCCGCCGGCCGCGATCAGCGCGACCGCCATCGCCAGCACCGCCGGGCGCCGCCGGCGCGCCCCCATGGTCCGCCCGGGCGCGTGCGGCGCCGCCCGGCCCCGGCCGTTGCCCGGACCTGTCTGCTCCGGCTGCTCCGGGAGCGCCACGGACGCCGCCGCGCCCGCGGAGGTGCCGGATCCCGGCGTCGCGAACGTACGGTTCTCCACCGGGTTCCGCCCTTCCCTCGTTCGTCTCTGGCTCGTCCGGCTGGTCGTTGTGCGAATCGCCGTACCGGCACGGTCACTTGTGTGCGGTCACTTGCGGGCGATCACTTGCGGGTGATCACCGGAGCTCGGTCACCGGACCGCGCTCAGTTGAGCACCTGCATCTCGGCGACCCTGAGCTCGAAGGGCTTGCTGCTCTGGTTGATGCCCGGGATCGTGAACTTCCGCGGGTTCGGCCCTCCGGTGACCACCACGGCGGCCTCCCAGTGCATCGTCACCGTGGCGCTGAAAACGCTGTTCTTCTCACCGGCCGAGCTGGTCCTGAACTCGTAGCCGCAGTCCGGGGACTTCGCGTCGCCGTACTTGGGGTCGTACGGCGTTCCGGTCGTGGTGCAGGAGGTCTGGAGGTGCGCGCCGAAGCTCCAGTCCGCCTTCAGCAGCCGGGGCGTGACGGTGACCGAGATGCCCCCGACCGACGCGCTGCCCGGTGCGGGCAGCGCGGCGTCGTCCGCCCAGAGCCAGACCGGGGCGTTGACCACCGCCGTGGTCTGCGGAGCGGCGCGGCCCACCGGCGGCCGGAAGCGGACCTGGTCGTAGGCCCGCTGGATGGCCATGGCCTCCGCGTTGACGTTCTGCCCGCCCGGCGCGGTGGCCTCGAAGACGATCTCGGCGCCGCCCTGGCCGCCGTCGGTCTGCGGACAGACCTTGGTGTAGAGGGAGCCGTCCTTCGGGTCGTGGCCGTCCCACGCCGGGTCGCCCGCGGGCGGCGGGTTGTCCAGGGCGCGGAAGTAGCACCCCTTGTCGCTGTTGAACCAGCCCAGCTGGGGGTCGTGGCAGGCCCACGCGACCTCGTGGTAGCTGCACAGCTGCGGGCCGGTGTCCGAACCGCCGCCACCGCCGGGCTTCGGTCCGCCGGGCGACGTGGTCGATCCGCCGGAATTGACGTCTATGCAGATGACGTTCGGGTAGCACTGCTCGGCGCCGCCGCTCGGCGGTTCGTCCGCGGTCGCGTTGACCGCCGAGGTCAGCAGCAACCCGGCCGACATCGACGCGGCGATCGCGATTCGCCGGGCCGGTTTCCGCGCGTTCAGCATGTCCGGTCCACCTCCCGTTTGAAGTCGTAGATCAACCAATGTGCCTGGAACCAGCGCAGGGAAGCGGTTCCGACGTACCGGTTCAGACGTGCTCCGGGATCCTTGGCGGCCCCGGTGACGGCGTCGACGCGGTGCCAGCCGGACAGGTCGACGCAGTCCTCGATCACGGCGGTCTGCGGATCGGCTTTCAGATCAATGGCCTTGACCACCGCGGAATTGCGCGGCGTCCCGGTCATCACCACTTTGGCGTCGCGCAGTTGCCGGAGGCTGACCAGGCTGTCGGACAGGGCGCGCCCGGAAGAGTACTGCTCAAGTGCGTAACCGTCCGAATCCGAACGTCCGAAGACCTGGGCCTGGGCCTGCCACCAGTCCTGATAGGTCTTCAGGGCCAGCCGTCCCATGGCCCCTTCCGGACCGCTGGTCGGCGCGATCGAGCCGTTTACCGAACCACCCGAAGGAGTTAGCGGGTCCACTCCCGCGACAGTGGGCGCGGCCGACCCGATGCGATCGACGGAACCGCCCGCACCACCGCTCGCACAAGCACCGAGCAGCAACACCAGAACCGCCCCACCGACTCCAACCGCCCCAGGGAGCAACACATTTCCGCGCTGCCGCATGGCCCCACCTCGTTGCGACCGACCTGATCCGTGATCCACGGCCGCCAGGAGAATTCCGCCGTCCCACCGGTGTTTCCGCTGGGGATCGATTCTTCGCCAACCCACCCCATCACGGCAACACCTCAGGCCCCCTGACCTTACGCGGAAGGAGGTTCCGTCGGGGCGCTTTCCCGCCACAGAACGGCCAACAGTTCCTCGGAAAGCGACAATCCGGCCAATGCGCCCCGAACCGCGGCCCGATTGCGCATCAGGAGCCGCCCGGCGTGCGGCGGAACGAGCAGGCGCGCGCCAGGCGCACCCGAACTACCGGACACTTCCCCACCGTCCGTCAGCGCGGCCACGGCCGGCTGGAGATCGAGCGGGGCGACGGCCGCGGGGGCACCCGGGACGCCCTGGCGCAGGACGGCGGTCAGGGCCCGGCTGAACGAGCCCTCCCCGCCCGGCAGGACGGCGTCCCGGCCGCGTCTGCCCGGGGCGTAGCGGCTGCCCGGGGAGTGGCGGCCGATCCGGCCCCACAGCGGAACCCTTGAGTAGCTCAGCAGTTCGCCCGCGCCGTCCTCGCCGCGCTCCAGCGCCGCCCAGGCGTCGCGGTCGACCACCGCGTCGACCAGCAGCAGCGCCTCCTCCTGGTCCCCGTGCACCATCGCACTGACCACCCAGTCCCAGGCCAGGCCCCGGCGGTAGGCGTTGTCGGCGGTGCTGCCGGCGGTGACCAGGGCCAGCCGGCGCCCGCGCGGATCGACCACCAGCTGGCCGACCAGGCAGACCAGCAGCCAGCGGCCGGGGTGCTGGGCGGCGTCCCGGACGGCGGTGAGCATCGCGTTGGCGTCCGCGTCCGGCGGCACCGTGGTGACCCGGCAGCCGGCCGCGCCGGTGTCGAAGCACATCCCGGGCAGCACGTCGGCGAGCAGCCGGGCGCCGTCCGCCGCGAGCGCCGCACCCCCGAAGGCCCGGTCGGGCCCGCCGTCCGCCCCGATCACCACCAGATCGACCCCGCCCGCCATCCGGCCGTCCCCCTCCTGCACCATTTCTCCACCCGCCGGGCAGGCTACCGCCCCGAGCGGTCGCCGACGGGGCTCCCGGCCCGTCCGCTCAGGGACCATGGGCCCTATCCGTGCGCGCACCGACCGAGGACGATCGGACGCATGGAGCGTGAGGACCGTGTGGAGACCCTGAGCGAGGCCGAGTGCCTGCGGCTGCTCAGCACCGTGCCCGTCGGGCGCGTGGTGTACACCGAGCACGCGCTGCCGGCCGTCCTGCCGGTCTCCTTCGAGGTCCTGGACGGGCGGCTGGTGCTCGCCGTACGCCGGGGAAGTGGCACCGCGCGCGGGCTTGACGGCACGGTGGTGGCCTTCCAGGCGGATCTGCTGGACCCGGTCACCCGCACCGGGTGGAGCGTCCTGGTGCACGGGCGGGCCGACGTGGTGAGCGACCCCGAGCAGGTCAGACGGGTGCTGAGGTCCGGTCTGCGGCCGTGGGTGGGCGATCCGGAGCCGCTGTTCGTCGCGCTGGTCCCGGAGCTGGTCAGCGGCCGCCGGCTGTTCCCGACCGGGCCGGGCGTCCCGGGCCACCGGACGCGCCGGCAGCCGAGCACCGGGCCGGTGAGCGCCGGGCCCGTGAACACCGGTTTTCCGTTCGGCTCCTGACAGATACCGGTGGGTAGGCATACGCTTCCGGCGTCCTGACCCCTCCCCGGGCCCGTCCCCACCAGGAGCGCACCGTGACGACCTTCGCCTCCCTCGCCGAGCTGACCGCCGCCGTCGGCACCGAACTGGGCACCAGTCAGTGGCACACCATCGAGCAGCGGCGGATCGACCTGTTCGCCGAGGCGACCGGTGACCACCAGTGGATCCACGTGGACCCGGAGCGGGCCAAGGAGAGCCAGTTCGGCTCGACCATCGCGCACGGCTACCTGACCCAGTCGATGATCCCGGTGCTGGCGAAGGAGTGCTACGCCGTCGAGGGCGTGCGGATGGCGCTGAACTACGGCTCCGACAAGGTGCGGTTCCCGGCGCCGGTGCCGGTGGGCACGGCGATCCGGGCCACCGCCGAGCTGCTCTCGGCCACCGAGGTGCCGGGCGGGATCCAGGCGGTGGTGCGGTTCACCGTGACCAGCGAGCGGAGCGCCAAGCCGCACTGCGTCGCGGAGACGATCACCCGCTTCTACGCCTGACCCGGGCGGGGCCCGTGCCGGGGCCGAAGAAGTCCCCCCGGGGGAGAGAGCGGGACGGCGCCCGGGCACCGGCCCGCGCCGCCCTCCCGGGTACGCCGATTGGACCGCGCCGGGCTCTCCACCAGGTCCGGACGGCCCATGGCGAGTAATCTCCGACGAGATGGTTGTCGTATCGCAGCAGCCCCACCCGCCACTGCGCTGCGCGCCCCGGCCCGCCCGGTAGCCGTGACCGTCCCTGGAGGAACCGTGCCCCGCCCCGCCCCGTGGTTCTCCCGCCTCGCCGGTCTGTCCGCGCTGTTCGCCCCGCCGTCCGCCGACCCCGCCGCCGAGCGCGCCGTACCCGGGTTGGCCGGACTGCCCCGGGCCGCCTGGCACCGGATCCGGACCGACGCCTTCGGCGCCGAGCCCCGGGGCGAGCGGCTGGCCCGCATCCGCCGCTCCCCGCAGTTCGCCGACGGCGCCTTCCGCAACCCGGTGCCCACCCGCCGCCTGGTGTACGAGCGCAGCCCGCTGGAGATCACCCGCGCCCAGCTGGCCGGGGACAAGACCCGCCGCGCGCCGACCGCCGCCGTGCCGGTGCACCGGCTGCTCCCGGGCGACCTCGCCGCGCCGCCGGAGTCCGGGTTGCGGCTGACCTGGCTGGGGCACGCCACGGTCCTGGCCGAGATCGGCGGACGACGGGTCCTGCTCGACCCGGTCTGGGGCGAGCGCTGCTCCCCCTTCTCCTGGACCGGCCCCAAGCGGCTGCACCCGGTTCCGCTGCCGCTGTCCGAACTCGGGCCGGTGGACGTGGTGGTGGTCTCCCACGACCACTACGACCACCTCGACATGGGCACCGTCCGGGCGCTGATCGGGACGGGCGCGGTGTTCGCCGTCCCGCTCGGGGTCGGGGCGCACCTGGAGCACTGGGGCGTACCGGCCGCGCGGATCGTCGAACTGGACTGGTGGGAGTCGGCCGAGGTCGCCGGGCTGACGCTGACCGCCACGCCGGCCCGGCACTACTGCAGCCGGGGACCGCGCACCAGCACGCTGTTCCTGTGGGCGTCCTGGGTGGTCGCCGGTGGCGGGCGGCGGATCTTCCACAGCGGGGACACCGGCTACTTCCCCGGCTTCGCCGAGATCGGCCGCCGGTTCGGCCCGTTCGACGCGACGATGATGCAGGTCGGCGCGTACAGCGAGTTCTGGCCCGAGGTGCACATGACCCCCGAGGAGGGCGTGCGGGCGCACCTGGACGTGGGCGGCGAACTGCTGCTGCCGATCCACTGGTGCACCTTCAACCTCGCGCTGCACCCCTGGGACGAGCCGGCCGAGCGGGTGGTCACCGCGGCCCAGGCGCTCGGCGCCCGGCTCGCGGTGCCCCGTCCCGGCAAGCCCTTCGAGCCCGCCGCCCCGCCCGCCCTGCGCCTGTGGTGGCGCGCCGTCGCCGCCCCGCGCGGCATCCCGCCCCTGGCCGGCGAACGGCGGCAGGAGGAGGCGGCCACGGGGGCGGCCGAGGCGCGCGAACAGACGACAACTTTCAGCGAACAGATTTCAAAATCTGTTCGCTGAAAGTTGTCAGCCGACATCTGTCCGCCATCAGCCGACACCCATCCGCCGCCGGCCGGCACCCGTCCACCGCCGGCCGGCATCCACCCCCTCAGCCCGCGAGCACGTCCCGCAGCGCCCGGGCCTCCTTGACCACCCGGCCCGAGCCCCCGCGCTCGGCCGCCGCCGTCACCTCGGCGACCGGCCCGCGGGCCCCGGTGCGCCGGGCGCAGTCGGTGGCCAGCGCGATCAGGTCGCCCAGCCCGCGCGTCGACTGGTCGGCCTCCCCCAGCAGGCCCGGCAGGGCCGCCGCGAGCACCGACCAGACCGTCGCCCGGGCGCCGGTCTCCGCCGCCGTGGTGAGCGCCGCCCCGAGCCGGCCGGCCAGCACCGTGCCGCAGGCCACCAGGGCACCCAGCTCACGGCCGAGCAGCGCGCCGTCCAGGTCGCCGCGCGCGGCGAGCACCAGCAGGGCGTCCACCGCCGCCGTCCGGTCCTCGGCGTGCCGGGCGCCCAGGCCGTACGCCAGCGCGAGGTGCAGTGCGAGCCCGGCCGGGCCGCCGGCCTCGGCGAGCAGCGGGAGGTAGCGGGCGGCGCCGCGCTCGTCCCGGTCGGCGCCCTCGGCGAAGGGGTCGAGCCAGCGCGCGGCCAGCTCCTCCCGGTGCCAGGGGAGCATCGCGAACCAGTGCGCGACGGGCCGCCAGGTCCAGCCGTGCACCTTGCGGGCCCGGGCGACGCTGGGCTCGGTGCCGTCCAGCAGGGCCCGCGGCTCGGCCGTGAGCCGCTCGCCGCCCGGCCCCTTCGGTCCGGCGCCGATGCCCGGCTGGGCGACGGCGATCCGCTCGACGTCCTCCCACCAGCGGTCCCCGTACGCGTTGGTGCGCCGCACCCCCTTGCCGGGCGCGAACAGGACCCGCTCGGACGGCTGCCCGGGCAGGCCGCCGGTGCGCAGCCAGTGCGCCAGCCACCGCCCGGCCGGGGAGGTGAGCGCCTCGGCGGCCTTCAGCACCGCCTCCTCCACCCGCACGTCGACCCGCAGCAGGGCCTGGGACAGGTCGGCCTTTCCCGGCGTGACGCCCGCCGCCTCGTACCCGGCGATCCGCTCGACCAGCACAGCCGCGTCCATCGCGCCGGTGGCGTCGGTCGGCGTCGCGAGCAGGTACGGCAGCCGGGCCTGGTCGACCTGCCAGGCGGCCTCCTCCAAGCGGGCGGCGAGGACGGCCCCGTGCACGGTGGTGTGCGCTCCGCGCAGCACGGAGCGGCCCTTGCGGCCGAGGTAGTCCCAGACCTTCCACGGCGGCGTCTCTCCGGCCACCGCGGCCACCACGTAGAGGATCTCCCGGGGCATGCAGTCGCCCCCACTGTTGGTGCCGTTCCACGGGTGCACCCGGCGGACCGGCTCCACCGCCTCGGCCAGCGCCTTCCGGTCCAGGCGGCTCAGCCGGACCAGCCCGTCCAGCACCCGTTCGAAGTCCGCCACGGCGGGCTCGCCCGAGGCGAGCAGGGCGGACAGCTCCTCCGCGAGTTCCACCGCCGAGCCGATCGGCGCGCCGAGCGGGCGCGGTTCGGGCGCGGGCGGGAGGAAGGCGTTCCACCCGGCGTCCGGGTCGTCCTCGTCACCCCCGACCGGCGCGCCGAGCAGGTCGCCCGCGCGCCGGTGGTGGGCCGGGTTCAGGGCCTCGGCGGCGGTCCGCAGCTCCGCCACCACCGCCTCCCCCGCCGCCTTCAGGTGCCGGGCCACCACGTTCAGCGCCCGTTCCTGGAGGGCCGCGTCGAGGTGCCCGAAGGCCTCGGCCGCGGCCAGCACCACCGGGCCGGAGCGGTCGGGCGCGCGCCGGGCCGCCTTGTCCAGCCAGGCCAGCTGGGCGCGGACCAGCTTCTTCTCGGTCCGGAACAGCACCACCGCCGAGGCCTCGGGGAGCACCTCGGGCTCGATCAGGCCGGCCTCGTCCAGCCCGGCGAGCACCTCCTGGGCGTGCCCGGCGAGCACCGACTGGCCGTCCAGCAGCGCCACCAGGTCGCGCACCCGGGCCGCGTACTCGGCCGGCGTCGGGTCGAGCGCCCGCAGCGCCTCCAGGCAGGCCCGCTGGTCGCCCGGTTTGCCGCCGCGCAGCAGCCGGGCCAGGCAACGGTCGAGCAGTTCGGTCCGGTCGACCACGCCGGCCGCGGCCAGTTCGCCGATCGCCTCGGTCCAGACGTCGCCGGGGCGCGGGCTGTGCCGGAACGTCAGCGGCCAGCTGATGTCGGCGAGTTCGAGCAGCTCGGGCAGCAGCACCGGCGTGAGGGCGTCCTGGCGCAGCTTCTCGGCCAGCGTCGGGCGCGCGCCGCCGCTGCCGAAGTCGTTCACGCGGTCCATCCAGCCCCGGACGAAGGTCTCGCCGCGCGGCACCTCGCAGCCGGTGCGCCGGACCACGGCCTCCATCACCGGGTACATCGACCAGCCCTGGTTGCGTGCCGGCCGGGCGGCGAGCCTGGTGACCACCTCGACCTGCCACTCCAGCGGCTGCGCCTCGACGACCTGGTGCAGCACGGAGTTACGGGCCCACGGGCGGTCGGCGAAGTCGCTGCCGGCCAGCCAGACGGCGGCGCCGGCCGGGCCGGCGTGGCAGCCGAGCCCGGCCACCAGCAGTCGCCCCCTGGCCTCGGCCGCCTCCCGCGACCAGTCCTGCCGCAACTCCTTGCGCAGCTCCTTGAGGGCGGCCAGGCCGGACCGCCGCTGGGCCGGATCCAGGGCGGCCAGCAGCTCCGGTATCCGCGCGAGCCGTCCGGACCGGACGGCCGTCAGCAGTTCGTCGACCGGCCCCTGCCCGCCGGTACCCGCCGTCGTGCTCACGCTCCGGCCCCCTTCGCCCCCGCGGCCGACTCCCGCACCATCCCGACCGCCAGTGCGTGCTTGCACGGCCCGCGTCCGCCCCGGTACTTGCCCCACCACAGGCAGGTGCAGCTCAGCCGTCCCGACGCGTCCGTCCGCACCCGCTGGATGTGGTCGTCCACCGTGACGACGGCCGTCGCCCCGCCCTCCTCCAGCCGGACCGCGCCCGCCTCGACCAGGGCCCGGGCGGCCCGCAGCCGCGGGTTGGCCGCCTCGGCCCGCCCGGCGGCGTACGGGAGCTGCCGGTGGAAGTAGGCGGCCTCGGCGGTGTCGTAGCCGATCTGCCCGGCGGTGCCCAGCCGGGTGAGCGCGGCGCGGACCCGCTCGGGGCTCAGTCCGGACTGGGCGGCGAGGTCCCCGACCTCGATCCGGGGCTCCCAGGCGAGCAGCACCGCGATCAGTTCGGCGTCCCGCTCGGCCGTCCCGGTGGCGAGCGAGTCGAGCACCCCGCCCTCGCCGGAGAAGCCCCGGGAGGCGTCGGGCGAGAGCGTCAGGGTCAGCCGCATGCCGGGCAGCACCGCCTCCCAGGCGGAGGCGGTCGGCTCCCCGGCCGCGACCGGCCCGTACACCCGCAGGGCGAGCGCGTGCCGCAGCACCCGCTGGAGCGCCACCAGCCGCTCGGGCCCGGGCAGGCAGACCGCGCCGGGCACCGGCCGGGTGGTCGGCCGCAGCGTCGTCCCGGCCGGGACGACCCAGCCGGCGCCGGCCCGCCCGCCGCGCCCGGCGCGCGGCAGCGAGCGCAGGAACCGGACCGCCTCGGCGGCGGGCAGCTCGGCGCGCGGCTCGAAGCCGGCGGCGACGACCTGGGTCTCGGCGAAGCCGCGCAGCCAGCGCTCCGGCAGCGGGACCTTCTTCTCGACCAGCGGCCCGTCGAAGCTGGTGACCTCCAGCGCGTCCGGCCCGACCGCGAGGTGCAGCGGGTCGGCGGGGCCGATCCTGGTCAGCGCCTCCCGCAGCGGGTTGTTGACGTCCACGTTGGTGGTGCCGTGGCCGATCTCGTCCCCGTCGAGCCCGGCCCGGAGCACGTCGAGCCGGGCGTAGACGCCGCAGCAGCCCGAGAAGGACTCGAAGCGCAGCCGGTCCCCGTTGGCGGTGACCACCGGGTCGAGCGAGGCGCGCAGCTGCGGCTGGTAGTAGCGCGCGGCGGCGACGTCCGCGACCGCGAGCAGCGCGGCGGCGGCCGGCGCCGGATCGGCCAGGAAGCCCGCGAAGAAGCGCGGGTTGGCGGCGGATCCGAGCGGGGTGGCGCCGCCGGAGGTGGCCAGGTCGAGGCTGCGTCCGTCGGCGCCGTCCAGGACGGCCGAAGGACGCAGATAGGCGTACGCGTGTGCGGATTGCGTCATGCCGAGCACGCTAGGTGAGGGCACTGACAGATCTGTGGGCCACTGGCTGAAGTGAAACGTGTTCTATCCGATTTCCAAGCATCCGGACGTTACCCGGGTCACATCGCCACACGGTTGGCTTCTGCCACTATTGGCCCGTGACAGACCTGACTGAACAGCGCATCCCGGCCGAACAGGAGCCCAGCCCGGCCACCTCGTTCGCCGGGCTGCTGGAGATCGAGCAGCTGAACGAGAACACGTTCCGGGGCCGCTGCCACGCCGGCGCCCCGATGCGTGCCTTCGGCGGCCACGTCGCCGCGCAGGCGCTCGTCGCCGCCGGCCGAACCTGCGCGGACCGGCGCCCGGTGCACTCGCTGCACGGCTACTTCCTGCGGCCGGGCTCCCCCGCCCGGCCGATCGACTACCTGGTCGAGCGGGTCCGCGAGGGCACGTCCTACACCACCCGCCGGGTGACGGCGCTCCAGCAGGAGCACGAGGTCTTCACCCTCTCGGTCTCCTTCAAGCACCCCGAGCCGGCCGCCGACCGCCAGCGCGAGGTCCCGACGCTGCCCCACCCGGAGTCGCTGCCGAACTCCGTCGCCGGGCTGCCCGAGCAGGTCCGCCGGGCGCTCGCCGCGGACGGCGGCTTCCGCGACCTCGACGTGCGCTTCGTCCCGGCGGACGCCCCGGGGCTGCCGCCGGCCGTCCCCGGACTGCTGCAGCAGTTCGTCTGGATGCGCACCGCCTCGCCGCTGCCGGACGGGGACCCGCTGCTGCACGCCGGCGCGCTGACCTACCTGTCCGACCTCACCCTGGCCTCCACCGCCGGGCTGAACATGCAGCCGAACTTCTTCCAGCGCACCGAACCGCCCCGGCTGCTGATGGCCTCGCTGGACCACGCGATGTGGTTCCACCGCCCGTTCCGGGCCGACCAGTGGCTGCTGTTCGCCCAGCGCAGCCCGTCCTCCTCGGACGGCCGGGGCCTGGCGCTCGGCGAGTTCTACGACCTGGACGGCCGACTGGTCGCCTCCGCCGTCCAGGAGGCGCTGATCCGCGACCCCTCGTGACACCCGGCACTCCCGGTACCCCGGTGACCCCAGGACGAACGGAAGGCGGCCGGACGGCGTCATACTCCTGAGCGGCCCCGGCCCGTATCATGGTGCGGGTGACCAAGGTTGACCTGTCACCACGGCCGGTGGAGGCGATGTCTCCGCGTCAGCTCGAACGCCGCGAAAGCCTGATCGCGGCCGCGCTCGCCCTGGTGAACGAGATCGGCGTCGAGCGGATGCAGATGAAGCAGGTCTGCGAGCGGTCCGGAGTCGCCCTGGGGACGGCGTACCGCTACTTCTCCTCCAAGGACCACCTCCTGGCGGCGGCGATCGCCGAGTGGCATCGCCTCCTGCTGGCCGACCTGGTGGCCGAGCTGCGCGGGCCGAGAGCCGGGCCGGGGGCCACCGACCGGGCGGTCCGGTTCGTCCGGGGCGGGATGCGGGCCTACCAGCGGCAGCCCGAACTCGCCCGGCTGAGGGTGGCCGTGGCCGCCTCCACCGATCCGTTCGCCAGCGAGGCCCTGCAAGGCATGGCCCGGGCCGACAGCACCGCCCTGCAAGCCGTGACGACCGAGGTGCCGGCCGCCGCGAGCGACCTGGTGCGGCACATCGTCGCCCACGCCTGGCAGGGCGAGCTGACCGCCTGGGTGACCGGCCGCACCACCCTCGGGGACGCCCGGCGGCGCCTCGAGGACGTGGTGCGGCTGGTGCTGACCCCGTACGAGACGCGGTACCCGGCCCCGTACGAGGTCCCG